>JAIDPP010000149.1 GCA_029062725.1 Muribaculaceae bacterium
GACCATATCTATAGTTTTGAATACCCTGAAATAAAGGTCACCATATCAGGAATGGTGCTGGATAAGGATGAGGAGCCGGTGCCTAATGCCATTATCCGTATCGTGGGTGACGATGGCTCTAACCAGAAAGAGGTGGCCCGCGACGACGGATCGTTCAGATTCAGACTCGAACGGGGTGTTAAATATGTGATGATGGCCGGAGCACCCGGATATCTGAATGTAAAGCAGGAATTTGAATCTGATATGGAGGAAGAGGATGCCGATTATGGAGTGGATTTCATTCTGGCCGCTATCAACAAACCGCAGGTGGTGGAGAATATTTTCTATGATTTCGACAAGGCCTCACTTCGTCCTGAATCTAAGGAGGCTCTCGACGAGATGGCGCAGATGCTACGCGACAATCCTAACGTGACAATCGAGATGGGAGCGCATACCGACCGGATGGGTACTGAGGAATATAACGTGGCTCTATCCAACCGCCGTGCTAAGAGCGTTGTCGATTATCTGGTAGGAGCCGGAATTTCGGCCGACCGCCTGACATGGAAAGGATATGGGGAAACCGTGCCTAAGAAAGTCACCAAGCGTATCAACCGAGAGTATCCTCAATTTCCGGAGGATACCGTGCTTGACGAGGCTTTCATCGAGACCCTTTCAGAGGAAGACCGCGAAGCCGCCGACCAGATCAACCGCCGGACCGAGTTTCAGGTAACCTCCATAAACTATGACATGTACTGATAATATTACATGTATTGATAATATGAAAAATACACTTGAATTCTTGAAGCAGCTCGCTGCCAACAATAACCGTGAATGGTTTAATGCCCATAAGGATGAATACTTGAAGGTGAAGGCGTTCATAAATGACTTTACCGCCACCCTTATATCCCGAATCGCGGAGTTTGAACCTGATGCCTCGCGTCTCTCCCCCGCCGATTGTCATTACCGTATCTACCGGGATACACGCTTCTCTTCCGACAAGACTCCCTATAAGACTCATATCGGCATCTATATCAATCCGCGCGGAATATATACAGGGGGAAAGAAAAGTGAATTCTGCGGATACTATATCCATATCGAACCGGGAGAATGTATGGTGTGTGGAGGAGCCTGGTATCCGCCGGCACCTCTTCTGAAAGAATACAGGAGCGAGATCTATAACAATATTGAGGAATACCTTGAAATAATGGAGAATCCCGAGTTTGCCGCCACTTTCAAACCTTACTGGACAGACTCCTTAAAGACAGCCCCTAAAGGATTTCCTAAGGAGTGGGAGTATATCGATTTGCTGAAACCACGCAGTTTCACGGTTGCAGCACATCTGACAGACCGCGATTTTTGCGCAAAAGGGAATATCGACAAAATCATCTTCCTCTGCAAAATCCTTAAGCCCTACGATGATTTCTTCAATTTCACCCTCGAAGAGCATCCTGAATTAGCTCATTGCCGGCCAAGAAAATAAAAGAGGGTGTGTCAAAATTCTGAGTTTTGAACTGCACCCTCTTTTAGACGTAGTTTGTTAGATAACGTTTTCAGATGAATCTTTTGCGAAAAACTTATCCATCCTTAAAAATCTTTCCGAAAATCTTATCCGTGGCGCCGAGCTTGGAACGGATATAATCGCCGGCTTTCTTTCCGGTTTCACTGCGCTCGGCGGAGGATGACGCAGAAGTAAGCATCAATTTATCAGCTACTTTATCAAAATCCTCTTTTGACGTAATCGGAAAACCTCCCCCGGATTCGGCCATCTCGCGGGCTTCTATGAATTTTGAATTGTTAGGTCCGTATATCACCGGCACATCATATACCGCCGCCTCATTGATATTGTGGAGTCCGGCTCCGAACCCTCCTCCGACGTAGGCTACATCACAATAGGCGTAGGCCGAGGAGAGGAGCCCGAAACAATCAATCACCAATACATCGGCATTATACACAAGCGAGGGATTTTTCTCCGCCTCACTCATCAGCACGCAATTATCTCCGAAAAGAACCCTTAATTTCTGAAGTCGCTCCGCATCAAACTCGTGAGGAGCTATAACCAATTTGGCCTCCGGATGCTTTTTGAACCAATCGGAATAGACCTCCTCATCTGCGGGCCATGAACTTCCCGCCATCATCACGGGAACGTGACCCTCCTCTCCACGGCGCGTGAAACGTTGAAGCAACGGAATCTCACGTCCCTTGCTCCGGATATCCGCCACACGGTCGAAACGGGTGTCACCGAAGACCTCCACATTCCTGACCCCTATTCCCTCGAGCAAGCGCCGGCTCTCGTCGTTCTGAACGAAGATGCGGGTGTACCACCGCAGCCAATAGCTATACCAGGCGCTCCTCTTCTTAAAGAAAAACTGGTCAGGACGGAACACCGCCGATATAAGATAAGTGGGTATCTGCCGCCGGTATAGTTCCTCAAGGTAATTGCGCCAGAACTCATATTTCACGAATATAGCCATCTCCGGATTCACCTTATATAGAAAACGGCGGACCCGCCCCGGAGTGTCGAACGGCAGATAGCAGACGCAATCAGCCAGTTCATAATTTTTCCTTACTTCATATCCGGAGGGAGAAAAGAAGGTAAGAAGGATTTTATATTCAGGCCGTTCGCGCTTGATCTTCTCAATCAATGGTCTCCCCTGCTCGAATTCTCCCAAGGAGGCGGCATGAATCCAGATGTAGCGTGCGGCCGGGTCGATCTTCCTGTCAAGAGTATCCCATATCTCCTTCTGGCCGGCAGAGAGAAGAGAGGCCTTCCTATTTTTCAATGCGGCTGTCCTAACTCCCGCGGCATAGGCAGAGATGCCGAAAGAATAGAGGGGGCGTTCCAGCATCTGCCGGCACGCCTCCGCCATAAAACCTCGTATCTCCTTTAATTTCGGAATCCTCATTTCCCTATCTTTTCCACCGCCCTCTCTATCCGGGCAATAACCTCCTCTTTAGGCATGATCTCCGTAATGTCAAACATGTGGGGACCGCGACATGCACCGACAACGGCCAGACGAAAGGCATTCATGACATTTCCAAGATGATACCCCTTGCCGGCAATCCAGTCGAGCACTATCTTCTCGGCATTGGCCGAAGTCATGTCATCAATACCTTTGAGCACCTCCACAAGCTCGCCCATAATACGGGGAGTATCCTCGCTCCAACGCTTCTTCACATCTTTCTCCGCGTAGCTTTCAGGAGCGACGAAGAAGAAGTCGGCCTGCTCCCAGAGGTCGGGAACAAGGTTGGCGCGACCCTTGACCATACCGAGCGCACGCCCTATGTATTCATCAGAGAAACCGGTAATACCCTTCTCCTCAAGAATAGGCTTGAAAAGATGGCAGAGTTCCTCATCGGATTTCTTCATCAGATATTCATGGTTGAACCATATCCCTTTCTTATAGTCGAATTTCGCTCCGGCCTTCGAGCAATGGGCGAATGAGAACTTATCGATCAGCTCCTGCATCGACATAAGCTCGCTGTCATCACCGGGATTCCAGCCTAAGAGAGCAAGGAAATTCACTACTGCCTCAGGCAGATACCCCTTCTCGCGGTAACCTGAAGAGATCTCTCCCGATTTTGGGTCGTGCCATTCGAGGGGGAAGACGGGGAAGCCGAGTTTGTCACCGTCTCGCTTGGAGAGCTTGCCATTGCCGACAGGCTTAAGAAGCAACGGGAGATGCACAAACTGAGGCATCGTATCCTCCCAGCCGAAAGCACGGTAGAGAAGAACATGAAGAGGAGCAGAAGGGAGCCATTCCTCTCCGCGGATCACATGGCTCACCTCCATCAGATGGTCATCGACTATGTTGGCCAGATGATAAGTCGGGAGATCATCGGCGCTCTTATAAAGCACCTTGTCGTCAAGGATACTCGAATTTATGGTGACTTTTCCACGAACAAGATCATCTACCACAACATCCTCATCGGGCTCGATCTTGAAACGTACCACATACTGATGGCCATCGGCTATCAGCTTCTCCACCTCTTCCCGGGGCATGGTGAGCGAATTGCGCATACGGCCGCGTGTCGAGGCGTCATACTGGAAGTTCGCTACCTCCGCGCGGGCAGCCTCAAGTTCTTCCGGGGTGTCGAAAGCTATGTAGGCCTTGCCGGCGTCCAGAAGGTCCTGAGTATATTTACGGTATATGTCGCGGCGCTCGCTCTGCTTGTATGGGCCGTAGTCACCTCCATATCCCACTCCCTCATCGAATTTTATCCCGAGCCATTCAAGGGAATCCTTAATATATTCCTCGGCTCCCGGCACGAACCGACGGCTGTCGGTATCCTCTATTCGCAGGATCATCTCTCCGCCGTTCTGACGCGCGAAGAGATAATTATATAAGGCGGTGCGGACGCCGCCGATATGCAGCGGCCCTGTCGGGGAGGGCGCGAATCTTACTCTGACTTTACGTTCCATTTCCATGAAGGTCTTTATTTTTTTGCAAAGATAGCCTTTTTTAGCCGTTTAAACAAAGGAGACGCCAAAAAGCGTCTCCTTATATGATATTCATTATTTGATTTTCCCCTATCTTATTCTATCTGATTCTTTCATATTTCTTCCCGTTCCAACGGAATTGAAGCGATGGTTTCATATAGGGCTTTATTTTGGAGAAATCCTCCTCTCCCATATATGCCCCTACGGTCAGACGCGCAGTGAGATCGACACCGTTTTCCGACGGGATGATCTCTATGGTCGGAAAAGGCACAAGGTTTTCAATCATTTTCTGCACCTGCTTGTCGGAAGTATTGAAAAATTCGGTTATCTCCGGATATTCGAGGTATTTCTTCCTGGGCAGTTCCTTCATATCGGAGTCAAGGAATGTAACATCTGTGTCCGCGGCCTGGTTATCGCTGTCGATTGTATAGAAGACGGCGCCCACCGGCTCATTCCTCTTCCCCTTGAAGTCGCGCAGCGTCACGATCTGCATCCGAGTGACCGGCGTGATCTTCACATCCAGATAGCGGGGAGTGACCTTCACCAGTTCGGAAAACCCTTCCATATTGTTCTTGGCTTTATAAATGCTGTCAACATCATAGTAATCCAGCATATCGAGCCTGTTGCGACGGCTCAGGATGTCAAGTGTGCTGAGG
>JAIDPP010000015.1 GCA_029062725.1 Muribaculaceae bacterium
GAGCGACCTGCGCGCATACGACAACGCTATGGCCAAGGGCGACAAATCGGCAATGGCAACGGCTAAGGCAGAACTGGCGAAAAACTTCCAATTCTTCGGCTACGGATATTTCGATGACGTGAAAGAGGCTATTCCTCCTGTCGGAGTCACTTTCTGGACCTTCCGCATCATGTGTTTCCTTGGAGGATATTTCCTCCTATTCTTCGTAGTGGTGCTTTTCCTTGTTTACAGAACCCGGCTTATGGAGCGGGCGGCTTGGATGCAGTGGATCGCTATGCTTTCTGTACCCCTGATGTGGGTATGCTCCGAAGCGGGTTGGGCGGTTGCCGAAGTCGGACGTCAACCCTGGACTGTGCAGGACCTTCTCCCGACAAAAGCAGCCATCTCCGAGATTCCGGCTTCCTCTGTAATCGTGACCTTCTGGCTCTTCGCCGTGGTATTCACCGTGCTGCTGGTGGCCGAGGTTAGCATAATGTGCCGCCAGATCAGCAAGGAATCAAAAAAGAATCTTTCACCCTCCATAAAATCATAACGACATGACACTCGAATTTTTTCAGGCATACTGGTGGCTGATAGTCGCAGTATTGGGAGGTATCCTCGTATTCCTGCTCTTCGTGCAGGGTGGACAGTCGATGATCCTTGACGCCGGCGACGACACTCGCCGCAACCTTATAGTAAACAGCATGGGAGCGAAATGGGAGCTAACCTTCACTACTCTCGTCACCTTCGGAGGCGCGATGTTCGCCTCTTTCCCACTCTTCTATTCCACAAGTTTCGGAGGAGCCTACTGGCTATGGATCTGCATCCTCTTCAGCTTTATCCTTCAGGCCGTGAGCTATGAATTCCGCCGCAAGAAAGGCAACATCTACGGAACGGGAACATACGATGTGTTCCTATTCATCAACGGCTGCCTCGGATGTATCCTCCTCGGCGTGGCTGTATCGATGTTCTTCTTCGGAGGAAGCTTTACCGTCAGCCGTGGTTCGCTGCTCGACGGCGCGGCTCCTGTGGTCTCCCACTGGGACAACCCCTCACACGGCTTCGAAGCCATCTTCAACTGGCGTAACCTGATCTTAGGAATCGCAGTGCTCTTCCTGGCACGTATGCAGGCAGCCATCTACATGATGAACAACATCGTTGATGACCCCTCCTTCTTCAAGAGCCTCAAGGCAAAAGCCTTCATCAACGGCGGCATCTTCGTGGTATTCTTCCTCTGGTTCCTCGCCCTGCTTCTGACTACCGACGGATATACGGTGATCTCCGACAGCTTCCGGACCACACAGATTGAGGTGGAGCCTTACAAATACCTTCACAACTTCCTTACGATCTGGCAGACTGCTGTGATGCTCCTCCTGGGTGTAGTGCTTGTACTATACGGCTGGGCCCGCTCATGCTTCGCAAAAAAATATACTAAAGGAATATGGTTCACAGGAATCGGGACCTTCCTTGTGGTTGTGGCGCTCTTCTGTGTGGCCGGTTACAACGACACACCTTTCTATCCTTCGCTTACCGATCCGGCAAGCTCGCTGACCATCCACAATGCCTCCTCTTCGGAGTTCACACTCAGGGTGATGTCATACGTCTCGATACTCGTTCCGTTCGTAGTGGCTTATATCGCCTACGTATGGTATTCGATGGACCGTAAGAAACTCTCCCCGAAGAGCCTCAAGAAAAGCGACCATCAGTATTGATTTCCGGCCTACACGTAAATTTCCGTCCTTCCATTACGGGAGGGCGGTCTTTTTTTATTAATTTTGCAGCATAATCGTAAAGACCTTTACCGAAACGGAAAAAGAGAATGAACACTTCAAGCTACTGGCGTCTCTTCGCCACTTTCTTCAAGATCGGAGCCTTCACCTTCGGGGGAGGCTGGGCCATGATCTCGATCATCGAGAGAGAGATCGTGGATAAATACCACTGGATAGAACGGGATGACTTCCTGGATCTTCTCGCCATAGCGCAGTCGATGCCCGGTATCCTGGCTGTGAACATCGCCACCTCAGTAGGCGATAAACTACGCGGGGCGAAGGGGAGCATCGTGGCCTCATTGGGAACCATACTACCTTCCTTCCTCATCATCCTGGCCATCGCCATCTTCCTCACTCCCGACATAATCAAGAACAACCGCGTGATCTCGGCCATCTTCATGGGGATACGCCCCTGCGTCGTGGCGCTCATCATCGCGCCGGTGATCACCTCGGCAAAAGCCGCCAGGCTGAAATGGAAAACGGTCTGGATTCCCTTCGTCGTGGCGCTTATGATCTCCCTCGACATGGGAGTCGTATCCAATCCTATCCTATACATCATTTTAGGGGCTTTGGGCGGCTTCGCGGTGTGGAAATGGTCAAGTATGAACCTCAGCAAAAAGTAAAAGGGTATGAACTTCTATCTTAAACTGATATGGGCCTATCTCAAGATAGGTATCTTCGGCTTCGGAGGAGGCTACGCCATGCTTTCACTTGTGGAGAAAGCTGTGGTCGGTCCGGGTTGGATAAGTGAGACGATGTTTACCGACATTGTGGCAATCTCGCAGATGACACCGGGGCCAATAGGCATCAATTCGGCTACATACATCGGCTATGTGGCTCCTCATGTGGCCGCTCCCGAGTTGCAGGGATGGTGGTGGGGAGTGATAGGGTCCGTACTCGCTACCCTCGCCGTGACAGTGCCTTCGTTCTTCCTGGTGCTTTACGCCTCCCATTTCATCCGCCGTCATCAGGAAAGCGGCGCGATAAAGGCGATTTTCTCCGGACTGCGCCCGGTAGTGGTCGGCCTCATTGCCTCGGCTGCAATAATGCTTATGAACAACGCCAACTTCAACCCACGGGGCATCTCCTGGCAGTTATGGACCAATATCGGCATCTGCGCGATCTCTTTCCTGCTGGCTTATTTCTCATTCCCTTTCGGGAAAAAGAAAGTGAAGATCCATCCTATCCTTATCATCATTATGGCAGGCTTAGCGGGGCTTATAATCTATTATTAAAAGGGTCTTACGGAAAAAGATTATGGAAGATAAATATCAGGAATCGCTGGATTTCCTATATTCGCAGTTGCCGATGTTCTCACGTGTCGGCGCTGCGGCATATAAGCCGGGGTTGGAGAGAGTGGAGCGCCTTTCGGAATTTTACGGCCATCCGGAGAGGAGGCTACGCGCCATCCATGTGGCGGGAACCAACGGCAAAGGCTCCACATCGCATATCATAGCCGCCGTGCTGCAGGCCGCCGGGTATAAAACGGCACTTTACACCTCCCCTCACCTTGTGGACTTCCGTGAGAGGATCAGAATAGACGGCAGAATGATTCCAGAGGAGAAGGTGACGGAATTTGTCGATAACTTTAAGAGTCTGGGCTATCCCGGCGACAAACCCTCCTTCTTCGAACTGACAATGATTATGGCTTTCGACTGGTTCGCCAGGGAGGAGGTGGATTACGCCGTCATAGAGACCGGAATGGGAGGGCGACTCGACTCGACCAATATCCTCCGGCCAATGCTCTGCGTCATCACCAACATATCTCCCGACCACACGCAGTTCTTAGGCCATACGCTTCCCGAGATCGCTGCTGAGAAAGCCGGCATCATCAAGGAGGGAGTGCCGGTGGTGATCGGAGAAGCGGATGAGGAAACCGAGGGGGTGTTCCATGCTAAGGCCGCGGAATGTGGCGCGCCCGTTACGGATGTCTATAAATCACCGGGAGTATGGAATTTCCGTCTCAAGGAGGATTACTCCGGATGGAGGGCATCTTCGGATATTGCCGGTGAAATAGAAACCGACCTTGCTGGTGATTATCAGCAGAAAAACATTCCGACCGCCTTGGCTGCCGTATCAGAGCTAATTCGCTTAGGGGTCAGGATTCCTGTGGAAGCTATAAGGGAAGGCGTTGCCAATGCAGCTTCGATGACAGGACTCGCAGGTCGTTGGCAGATAACCTCGCGCCAACCCCTTACGATATGCGACACGGGGCACAACATCGGTGGACTTGAAATCAATATGCTGCGCCTGCGTCGCCTGAAGGAGGAGGCGCCCGAAGGGGCAAGCCTGAGGATGGTGATTGGATTTGTAGCAGACAAGGCTATCGACGATATCCTGAAACTCTTCCCCAAGGATGCGCATTATTACCTTACAAACGCTGCAATTCCCCGCGCTCTTCCAGTCAGCGAACTTTCGGATAAATTCCGGGAAGCAGGCCTGGAAGGGGTTGAATATCCGGATGTAGCGTCCGCAATTGCGGCTGTCATGGAAGACGCCTCGCCGGAGGATATCATCTATATCGGGGGCTCGACCTTCATCGTCGCAGAAGCGTTGCCCGTAATGTGCGGCGGGAAAGAGGAAAAGTAAAAGAGCAATAATGATGAAGCAAAAACGGGCGCCGCGATGCAGCGCCCGTTTTGCTTTACTTTCGGGTGGTTCCGGAATCAGTTTTCTTCATTGTCTCTGTTCTTAATCCTTACCCTGTTCTTGCTCTGGCTTGAATTGATGTCGCTCTCCTCCTTGAGATCCACCTCCTTGCCCGACTGGTCGATCACACGGTATTCAAGATAGGCTAACGACTCATCGGGAACCACTTTGAATCCCCGGCCGAATTTCCTCTTCCATTTTCCGTAAAGTGAGAACATACCTTTCTTCACGTATGCTTCCACGTATGGGTGAATATAGAGGATAAATTTTTTCACCTTCAGATTGCTTACAAGATATTCGAGCTTCTCTTCAAGTTTGTCGGTGAAGAGAATCGAGGGCTGCACCTCCCCTTTTCCAAAACATGAGGGGCACGTTTCGGTAGTGGTGATGTCAAGAGCCGGACGCACACGCTGGCGCGTGATCTGCATCAATCCGAACTTACTCAACGGGAGTATATTGTGACGCGCACGGTCGTTGGCCATTATCTCGCGCATGTGGTCATAAAGCGCCTGACGGTGTTCGGCCTTGTTCATGTCGATGAAGTCGATCACAATAATCCCTCCCATGTCCCTGAGGCGCAGCTGGCGTGCTATTTCGTCGGCGGCCTTCAGGTTGACGTCGAGAGCGTTGGTTTCCTGATCGTTGGAGGCCTTGCTGCGGTTGCCGGAGTTCACATCTATCACATGAAGGGCTTCAGTATGCTCGATGATGATGTAAGCGCCGCTCTTGAACGAAACAGTCTTTCCGAAGCTGCTCTTGATCTGACGGGTGATATTGAAATGGTCGAAAATCGGGACCTCCTTCTGATACATCTTTACGATCTCGCTGTTCTCGGGCGAGATGAGTCCGACATAATTGCGGATCTGCTCGAACGCCTCGGGGTCGTTGACATAGATATTCTCGAAAGTCGGGCTGAAAATATCCCTGATCACACTGACCATCCTCGATTCCTCCTCGAAGATAAGCGCCGGGCTCTGGCTTCTCTGAAGCTTTGCGACGGAGTCTTCCCAATATTTCACTAAGGTGCGCATCTCATGGTTGAGCTCCGCCACCCTTTTGTTTTCAGCCGAGGTTCTGACGATAACGCTGAATCCTTTCGGCTTGATGCTTCCGACAAGCTGCCTGAGCCTGATCTTCTCCTCTGTTGATTTGATTTTCTGGGAGATGGAGATCTTGTCGCCGAATGGCATCAGCACCATATACCGGCCGGTGAATGAAATCTCAGTGGTGAGACGCGGCCCTTTCGATGATATGGGCTCCTTGGCAATCTGAACAAGAAGCTGCTGCCCCGGCTGGATAAGATCAGAGATGGTTCCCTGCTTGGAGATGTCCGGGTCGAGCTTGAACTTGGATATATTCGGGATCTTTTTCTTATCGGCCACTGCCTCGCCAAGAAAGCGGGTGTAGCTGCTGAACTGAGGTCCCAAATCAAGATAATGAAGAAAAGCGTCCTTGTCATAGCCTACGTCGAGGAATGCCGCGTTGAGCCCGGGCATGATCTTCTTCACCTTTGCCAGATAAAGGTCACCGACGGCGTATGCAATGTTCCGGCTTTCCTTCTGGAGCGAAACAAGCCTGCCGTCTTCGAGCAACGCTATCGAGACATCCTCCTGCTGTACATCTACTACTAATTCGCTTTTCATGTTTTGATAAATAAAAAAGAACAAACTTTCTCAGCCAGGGCCGCTCCGGTTTGTTCTTATGACTTCTGTCAGCGCATGGGCTGGAATCGCATTAGAAG
>JAIDPP010000150.1 GCA_029062725.1 Muribaculaceae bacterium
CCCCGGTATTTAGGCACCATCTGAAGGAATGCATCGGCATAAGAGCGGCGTGCCGACACGGCGAACGAAAGCCGGTCTTTTACGATCGGCCCTTGCGCCATGATTTTGGCGGCGAGGATACCGATAGTTGCCGATCCGTGATATTGTTCCATATCGCCGGGCAGCAGAGATGTGGCGAGCACGGATGCAGTTGCGCCTCCATATTCGGCGGGGAAAGGTCCTTTGTGAAGAATGGCTCGTCCGAGAGCCTTGTCGTTGAAGGTAGAGAATATTCCCATCACGTGTGACGGGTTATAAAGAGTGATACCGTCAAGGAGCACGAGATTTTGCGCGGCCGTTCCTCCTCTCACTTGAAATCCTCCTCCTCCGTCACCTTCTCCCTGCACTCCGGGCATCAGGGTGATCGCTTTAAGTATGTCGTTTTCGCCGAAGAGCATCGGCACTTTGGCGAGTGTAGAGAGTTCCAGCTTTTCCACTCCGAGGTTTATCTCGGCAAGTCTCTGACGCGCAGAAGAGACTGTAACAACCACATCGTCCAGTTGCCGTGTCTCTTCATTGTTTCCGGCTTCCTGCCGGGTATGAGATGTTTCTTGCGGTAATATGGTCTCTGCGTGTCCTCCGAATCGCATTGCGGCGATCACAAGCATCACAATGGCCGGTATTGTTAATTGAGGCCGTGTCAAGGTGAATTGACACGGCCTCCGATATGTTTTTAGCATGGAAGCTTCTTATTTTGCCGGAGTCTGTGCCGGAGCAGCGGCGGGAGCCGGAGCATTTACCGGAGCAGCGGCGGGAGCCTGGGTAGCGGCGGGAGCTGCAGTCTGGATAGCGGAAACGTTCACCGGAGTCTTGATGGCGAAAGAGCCGCAGATGCTGAGAACGCAGATGAATATGGCGAGCGACCAGGTTGCTTTCTCGATGAAGTCGGTAGTCTTGCGATAACCGAGATACTGGTTGCCGCTTGCATAGTCGGAGGCGAGGCCGCCACCTTTTGATTT
This sequence comes from Muribaculaceae bacterium, assembly GCA_029062725.1. Classification (GTDB taxonomy): domain Bacteria; phylum Bacteroidota; class Bacteroidia; order Bacteroidales; family Muribaculaceae; genus Lepagella. Next base: position 999 of record JAIDPP010000150.1, read on the forward strand.
CTGGATAAGCAC
>JAIDPP010000151.1 GCA_029062725.1 Muribaculaceae bacterium
TGACTGCACAGCTCCCCCAACCCGAGACGCCGGACCGTGAGAAGATCTCAGCATTCGAGACTTTGAAAGAGATAATCGCGGGAATCCGAACTGTCCGCAAACAGAAGCAGATTCCGCAAAAGGAGACTTTGACCCTTAATGTGAAGGGGGCGCATGACGGCTCTCTTGACGCTGTGATCTCAAAAATGGGTAACCTCTCTGAAATAACTTTAGTAGAGGAAAAGGACCCGACAGCGTCCGCATTCATTGTGGGAGCTACGGAATATAGTATTCCCCTTGAAAGCAAGATCAACGTCGAGGAAGAACTGGAGAAACTCAACAAGGATCTCCTATATTACGAGAAATTCCTTGTCGGCGTGGAAAAGAAACTATCCAACGATAAGTTCGTCGCCAACGCTCCGGAGTCTGTAGTCGCTATCGAGCATAAAAAGCGTTCAGATGCTAAGGAGAAGATCGAGGCTATCAAGGCATCAATCGCCGCTTTGAGAAAGTAAGAATAGAAGATGGAACCTATTATAACTGTAGGCATCCCGACAGACGGGATGCCTTTTTTAGAACGGAATGGGGGCCTTACGCTCCTAAGCAATATGTTGATAGGAAAGGATTTTCATTGGCAGAAAAGCATAGAAGTTCTACTCCCCGGAGAAGTTGAAGTGGTTTCGGATCCGGAGTTCAAGGTTATCAACCGTGTTCCTCTTGAGACCTATCTTCAATGCGTGGTCGGGAGCGAGATGAATCCGGAGGCGCCGGAGGAGTTTCTTAAGGCTCATGCCGTGATATCGCGTAGCTGGGCTTTGGGAAAGATGATGAAAGTACATGATAAGAATGATAGCGGGAAGGTTTTTCTCCCGTCACGGATTATGACATGGGAGGACACTTGCGATCATCAAGGCTTTGATGTCTGCTCTGACGATCATTGCCAGCGTTATCAGGGAGTACAGCCAATTCCTGAAAAGGTGCTTGACGCATTACGGGTCACGGAGGGTGAGGTTTTGATTTCACCTTCCGGAAAACTTGTGGATGCGAGATTCTCAAAATGCTGCGGTGGGCGAACGGAGGTTTTTTCTACCTGCTGGCAAGAGCATGAAGAGGAATGTCTCGATAGCTTTCCGGACCCTTGGTGCAATTTGGAAGCTAAAGATACCGCCGAAAAAGAGAGGGTCCTGAAATCAATTCTTAAAGATTATGACCTGCTCAACGAAGGAGGTTACAGCTGGAAGGTGTATGTATCGGCCGAGGAGATCAGAAAAAATCTCAATGAAAAGTTTGGCAGGGATATAGGGGAAATAAAAAAGATCGGAATACATGCTCGGGGAGCGTCCGGAAGGGTCAAGGAACTGATGCTGACAGGCACGGCGGGATCACTGGCTATAGGGAAGGAATTGATGATACGTCGTCTGCTTGCTCCGACCCATCTCTACTCCTCATGGTTTGATATCGAGCAGACCTCCCGCAATCTATGGCAGCTGTCAGGACGCGGCTGGGGTCATGGCGTAGGACTCTGCCAGATAGGAGCCGCCAACATGGCCCTGCATGGCCGCTCCTATCGCGATATTCTCTCATTCTATTATCCGGGAGCGAGAACCGCAAGGATACCTTATTCTCACAAATGCACCTCCGGCATTAACTGATTTATTGAATGAGATCAAAGAATAGCACTTGATGCAACCTGATTCTTCACTTTCTTACAAAAGGAAACACGTTGTCCTTTATCGGGTCGGCGTGTCTGCAATCTAAACTGACGCTGCACTGATTGCATATATAAACTGTCAATTTGTCAGTAGCACAGTAGTTGACATGTAATGAGGCCGCCTCCTCTCGGAGACGGCCTTCTTGATTCGTTTCTGATATTTAAGTTAGTGAATTGTGAATTTCTTTCCGCTTAGCAGGATAGGTCATACTTATCAACTTTTATTTTCCCGCCAAGCTTGATAGGTATCAGATTTAGAGTTGTTAGATGATATTGATTTAAAAGTTAGAGTTTCAATGCATGATACGGGAGATCGAAAGCATCGGCCACAGCCTTATACGTGATCTCTCCATTTACTACGTTTACTCCCTGAGCCAGACCGGGGTCGCGGCGGCATGCCTCCTCCCATCCGAGATCGGCAAGACGCAGAGCGTAAGGCATCGTGGCATTGGTAAGAGCTAAAGTAGAGGTGTAGGGCACCGCTCCCGGAATATTGGCTACACAATACTGGAGAACACCGTCAACCTCGAATGTAGGTTCGGAATGTGTGGTCGGATGAGAAGTCTCGAAACATCCTCCCTGATCGATGGCCACATCAACCATAACCGATCCTTTGCGCATCAACTTCACCATGTCGGCTGTTACAAGATGGGGCGCTTTCGCTCCGGGAACGAGAACAGACCCGATTACAAGGTCAGTGGTCGGAAGCTCTGACTCAATGTTATGGCGTGATGAATAAAGAGTTTTTACGTTCTTCGGCATAACCTCTGCGCAGTGGCGGAGAGTCGGAAGTGAGATATCGGTTATCGTTACGTCTGCTCCGAGACCGGCGGCCATCAGCGCGGCATTGCGGCCGACAACACCGGCACCTAGCACAAGTACCTTAGCAGGTTTTACGCCCGGAACGCCTCCAAGAAGTACTCCGCGACCTCCCTGAGGCTTCTCAAGGAAGCGGGCTCCCTCCTGTATCGACATCCTACCGGCTACCTCGCTCATCGGAATCAAAAGAGGAAGACGGTGATCGCGGTCGGTAACGGTCTCGTATGCTATGCAGACGGCACCTGATTCAAGCATGGCGTCAAGAAGAGCACGCTCGGATGCGAAGTGAAAATAGGTGAAAAGCACCTGACCTTTACGGATGAGCTTATATTCCGGTTCAATCGGTTCCTTCACCTTGATTATCATGTCAGCTATGCCATAGATATCTTCGATGGTCGGAAGAATCTGGGCGCCGGCTGCCTTATATTCCTCGTCGGAAAAACCGCTCCCCTCGCCTGCCGTGTGCTGAACGTACAGTTCATGGCCGTGGGCTACAAGCTCCTTGACTCCCGCAGGAGTCGCTCCTACGCGGTTTTCATTGTTCTTGATCTCTTTTGGTATTCCTATCTTCATGGTGGTATAGATTTTGGTTTGTAATCCTTTTTCGGATTCTTTGGGATTCGCTCCCCGTTTGCGCCGTAAAAGTAACAACTTTCCACCAACTTGCAAATTATTTTTATATGTTAGAAAACATATTTGGCAATTTGCATCAAAAATAGGACAATATTAGTTTATAAGGCATTATATGTACTCATAACTACCACCTCCATCTGCGCCATCCGTACCCACGCCGTCCCTCGCCTCTTTTCTCCTCCTCCTTCAGAGTTTCTTCAAGACGTTCCATCCGGATTCCATATCTATCTTCCAGTGCCGCCCCCTCTATATACTGGAATGTCATGTCAAGATTGCCCCGGGTTCCTTTGGCTCCAGCCGAAGGATTGCTCCGTGTCCGAAGCCATTCGAGATCGATTTCGCAAAGATGGAGATATAGTTCCGCTATCATTTCCGGATCATAGCAGATGGAAGAGAAATATTTCAACTCTTTCTTTATGGAGGTTATAGTGGGACGTTTTCTGGGTTTTCCAGATGAAGTGAAGAAAAGACGCTTCAATTTCTGCTTATATTTCTCCAGCTCTCTTTCGATATCGGGCTTTAGCCAATATTCGAGATATTCTTTGGCCTCGGGACGAGCGTCGTAAAGTTCGCAGATCATCTCCGCAATCTCCTGCGCCTCCATTCCTGCAAGGGCTTTCTTCAACTGTGCTTTCGACATATTCTTAAAAATTAAGGAGGGTGTGTCAAAATATCGATTATTGACCTCCACCCTCTTTAAATCTGTCAGATCTATTATTTCGTACTGATATAAATTCTTACGTAAAGAAAAAGTATGCAATAACTACAGCCGCCACGGCTCCGGCAATGTCTGCGAGGAGGGCGTAGCCTGCTGCATAACGGGTTTTAGAAACCCCGACCGAGCCGAAATATACGGCAAGAATATAGAAGGTTGTGTCGGTGCTGCCTCGCACGGCCGCCGCAAGCTTGCTGACAAACGCATCGGGGCCGTTGGATTTCATTACGTCGAGCATCATGGCGCAGCTACCGCTACCGCTTAGAGGTTTCATCAGCATTGTGGGCAGAGCCCCGACCCAACGGGTATCGAATCCAAGCCAGCCGACAAAACTCTCCACCCAGCCGGTGAAAAGGTCAAGTGCACCGGAGGCCCGGAACATCCCGATACCTACAAGGATTGCCACAAGATAAGGAATGATCATAACAGCTGTCTTGAAACCCTCCTTTGCACCCTCTATGAAGACGTCATATACTCTCAGCCCTTTCCGGATTCCTGCTGTCAGAAATGCAATTATTACGCAGAATAGAATAAGGTTGGCACCGAAAGTACTATAAAGCTGCACCTTGTCGGCAGGAAGTGTGGAGAAAAACCAGGTGACGAGGCAAACAAACGCAGCTATTCCCGCAAGCCACGAGCATATAACCCGATCGAAACGTATCCTCTGCTTTATGCATAGCGCCCCGAGACCCACAAGAGTGGCGATAGAGGTGGCTATCAGTATGGGTATGAAGATGTCGGTCGGATTGGCTGCTCCTCCCTGGGCCCGGTACATCATTATACTTATCGGTATCAGGCATAGTCCGCTGCTGTTGAGCACCAGAAACATTATCATCGCGTCTGTGGCCGTGTCTTTCTGCGGATTTAGTCTCTGCATTTCCTGCATCGCACGAAGGCCCATAGGGGTGGCGGCGTTGTCGAGTCCCAGCATGTTGGCTGAGATATTCATAAATATCGCACCCATTGCCGGATCCCCCTTGGGAATCCCTGGGAACAGGCGGGAGAAAAACGGAGAGATGAGACTGCCCATCCGTTCCACAACCCCTCCCCTCTCGCCTATCTTCATTATGCCGAGCCAGAGGGTCAGCACTCCGGTTA
>JAIDPP010000152.1 GCA_029062725.1 Muribaculaceae bacterium
CGGGAAACCTTAGGACCGGACCCTCTGAATGACGAGCACATACCATGACACGACTTTACAGTTCAAAATAACCGGATAATCTAATCCTAGCAATGGCAAAAGTTAAGCCTTTCAAGGGGGTTCGCCCTCCGAAACATCTCGTAGAGCAGGTGGCGTCGCGCCCTTATGATGTGCTCAATTCCGAAGAAGCCCGTAAGGAGGCTGAGGGAAACGAGAAGAGCCTTTATCACATCATCAAGCCGGAGATTGATTTCGAGCCCGGATTCGATGAGCATCATCCTGATGTATATGATAAGGCGGTGGCCAACTTCCGCAGATTCCAGGAAGAGGGATGGCTCGTTCAGGACGGCAAGGAGAACTATTATATTTATGCCCAGACAATGGATGGCCGCACACAATACGGTTTTGTGGTAGCCGCATGGGTGCCCGACTATATGGAGGGACGCATCAAGAAACATGAGCTGACGCGTCGCGACAAGGAGGAGGACCGCATGAAGCACGTGCGCTGCAACAATGCCAATATCGAGCCTGTTTTCTTCGCATTCCCCGACAACGAGGAGCTTGAGAAGATTATCCGTACAGTTGCTGCCGGCGAACCGGAATATGACTTCACTGCCCCGGACGGTTTCGGCCATACGCTATGGGTGATAGATGATCCTGAAATGATCGCGAAAGTGACCGAGGAGTTCGATAAGATTCCAAACCTCTATATAGCCGACGGCCATCACCGTTCAGCCGCCGCCGCTCTTGTAGGCGCTGAGAAAGCCGCGGGTAATCCTGACCATAAGGGCGATGAGGAGTATAACTATTTCATGGCCGTGGCTTTCCCTTCATCCCATCTCCGCATCATAGACTATAACCGCGTGGTAAAGGACCTCAACGGTCTGACTCCCGCGGAGTTCCTGAAACGTCTCGAGGAGAATTTCATAGTAGAGGAGAAGGGTTCTGAAATTTATCAACCTGCCGCGCTCCATAATTTCGCGCTCTACCTCGACGGCAAATGGTATTCACTGACCGCCAAGGAGGGTACTTTCAACGATCAGGATCCTATCGGAGTGCTCGACGTGACAGTGTCTTCCGACCTTATCCTGCGCGATATTCTCGGCATACACGATCTGCGTAGCGACAAGCGAATAGACTTCGTAGGTGGTATCCGTGGCTTAGGCGAACTGCAGAAACGAGTCGATAGCGGAGAGATGGCTATGGCTCTCGCCCTCTATCCCGTTACGATGGATCAACTTATCAATATCGCCGACACCGGTAACATCATGCCGCCCAAGACTACTTGGTTCGAGCCTAAGCTTCGTTCGGGTCTCGTGATCCATAAGCTCGATTGATAAGGATTGTTCTCCGGAGAGGAGAGCTGGATAAAGAAATATATTTGGCAAAAATCAAAATATTTAATAATTTTACGGAGGGAAAGCATCAAGCGTTCCCTCCGTTTTAATTATTCGGTATGTAGCTTAAACAGCTTCACTTTACCAAACAAGTTTAAACATCTGCATAGGTAAGTGACGCGCGAATATTAATGAACACATAAAAAGCACCAAAAGCCCAGGTTTTATTGTTCAAGGTATTCTCACGTAGTTACTGTCCATAATTTCGATTAATTTTGGTGAGATACTTATGATTAAGGGAATCAACAGGATATCAGGATTTATAGCTATAACCGCTTCGTTCATGGTTGTCCCTGCCACAGAGGCGTGTACCTCGGCGATAATAGGCGCCGACCTCAATCCGGCGGGTAGGCCTATACTCTGGAAACACCGCGATACGAGCGCGACAGACAATAAGGTGGAATATGTGGCACCGGGTGACGGGGGATTAGGCTATGTGGCGCTTTACAATGCGTCCGACCGGAAACTCCTTGAGGCATGGATGGGGATGAATGAGGCCGGATTCGCAGTGATGAATACTGCCTCTTATAATATCAAGGATGATAAGGTGCCTCAGAAAAAAATGGATAAGGAGGGTTTTGTAATGACCAAAGCACTTCGATCATGCCGCACCGTGGAGGATTTCGCCCGGCTTCTGGAAAGTCTTCCGCGCCCGATGGGTGTGGAGGCAAATTTCGGTGTGATCGATGCCTCGGGGAATGGAGCGTTTTTTGAGACCAACAACCATTCATACGTGCGTTACGATCTTAAAGATGCTCCCGACGGAATGCTCATCAGAACCAACTACAGCCATTCCGGACGGCCGAACGAGGGATACGGTTTTATTCGCGAAGCGAATGCAGAGTGTCTTCTTGCCCCATTCGCGGCTAAAAGGGAGATTACTCCCGAACTTCTGACCGAGACTGTCAGCCGCACGTTCTATCATGATGGCAAGAAGGAAGATTTCACAATGAGCGGGGTCACTAATCTGCTTGACGAGGATTTCATCCCACGCTATAAGTCAACGGCCACTGTCGCTATCGAGGGGTGTCGGCCGTTAGGAGTGGGGGAGATCTTGACTCCCGGGGAGATGAAAGAGCAGTATATTATGTGGACGGGGCTGGGTTATCCTCCTGTATCAGAGATCCGGGCTGTAAGATGCTCGGAGGATGGCGTGGACGAGGAACTAAAGGGGACCCTTCCTGACGGACATTCCGTCCTGGGTGATGATGCGGTCAGAAAAAGGGGGGAGGTTTTCACTCTTCGCGGAAAGAAAGCATATATAAATATGGAGAAACTCTATAATGAAGAGGAGACTGGATATGCGCAGCAGGCCATAAGACGCAATCATGCGACCTACCGGCGCGAGCGGGCAAGGCGCGATGGAGAATCCCGATCAGATTCCGCAAATGATTGAGTCAGAAGTTTTCCGGATCTCTTCCGGCAGATTTGCCACCATACTCCTTCAACGTCACGGAGAAGTATGGTTGGCCGGAGCGGGTGTGTTGTTTGTAACCTCCCTTTTTTTAGGTGCGGTCGTGGATTACAGAATAGCGGTCCTGGCTGTAATACTTGTTTGTCTCTTTGCTCCCGCTCTTATGATGATCCTCTATTACAGCTATGGGTTGAAAGGGATGAACTATCTGAATGTGATCGATCATCGGGTTGAGATCGGGGAAGGTTCGGTGGTGGTGTTGTTAAGGATAAAGGAGCCGGAGACTGATGATCAGCTATCTGATGATAAAATCCTTTCCGGAATGAAAGGTGAAGGGGTGACGAGGGTAGAAGAATGGAGAAGATATGATTTCCCGGATGGAACTTTCGGACCCTATGCTGTCGGTAAGGATTACGTGGTATTTCCTTTTTGTAATAAAGGGGAGGGTTTTCTCTATCTTCCGGAAAGCGGTTTCCGCAGTCGGGGGGAATTTATTGAGGCTGTTAGGATGATCGCGAAAGGAATTTATAAAGTTAAAAAGAATGAGAATCATCAAGGATAAGAAAAGAAGATACTGCTTCATCATGGATATGGAAGTAAGGGACTATGAACTCGATTGCGAGCAGATAGTCAACAACGCCAACTATCTCCATTATATGGAGCATACGCGCCATCGTTTCTGCAAGGACGCTGGTCTGTCGTTTATCGAGATGCATAACAAAGGGATAGATGCCGTGGTCAGGAAGATCGAGGTGGAATATAAGACGTCATTGCGCGGCGGCGACAGTTTCATATCCTGTCTGCGTCTTGAGCGAAAGGGCGCGAGGTTTATCTTCCATCAGGATATAATCCGCAGTGACGGCGAGGTCTGCGCCGAAGGGATAGTCACAGTTGTGGTCTTAAAGGATGGGAAGCTATCGCGCGGTGACGAACTGGCCGCTGTATTCAGCAAATACCTATGATCAGAGATAAAGAAGATACGCTTTACAGAATAGCGGTCAGTATGACTCCGGGGATCTCGGCGGAGGTTGTGCGTCGGATGGAGGAGGTCGGTCTTTCTCCGTATGATTTTATTGAATCCGGGATGCATGAACTTTCCTCAGCCCTGAATCCGGGCGGAATAGGGGTGCGTTTTGAGAAACTTGCAAGGGAGGAGGCTCTGTCGAGGGCGCGAAAAGAGCTGGATTTCACTGAACGGCACGGGATTCGTGTCTATTACCTCGGCGATGATGATTATCCGGACCGATTGGGTGTGATCCCGGATGCACCTATAGTGTTATATCAGCTCGGAGCGACCGATATGGATGCCGAACATATAATGAACATTGTGGGCACACGCCGCAATACAGCCTACGCCGCGACTTTCTGTGAAGGCTTCATCAAGGAACTCTCAGGCTATTTCCCGGATGCCGTTATAGTTTCGGGACTTGCTTACGGGGTCGATTCCCTGGCCCATATAGGGGCGTTGCAGAACGGTCTCAATACGATAGCGGTTGTGGCCCACGGACTTGATACCATATATCCCGCGGCCCATAGGGATCTTGCCCGGAGAATACTGAAGACTGGAGGATCTATCATCTCGGAATATCCGTCAGGAACCACTCCTTTCCGTCGGAGATTCCTTGAGCGCAACCGCATAGTGGCAGCTCTGAGCGACGTCACCATGATTGTGGAATCTCCTATAAAGGGAGGGGCGATGAGCACTGCAAATCAGGCTTTTTCCTATTCGCGTGATGTGATCGCTGTGCCCGGGCGCGTTTTCGATCCTATGAGCGAGGGATGCAACCATCTTATCCGAACAAATAAAGCCACGCTCGTGATGAACGTGGCCGATTTAATTGAAGTTTCGGGGTGGCGTCCGGCCGGGATAGCCGTGAAACCACGCCAAAGAAACCTTTTTCCCGAACTTGAGGGGGAAGCTAAGGAGATTTATGAGTTGCTTAGATTTAGTTCCGATCCGGTTTCAGTTGATCATATCTGTCAGAAGACAGGAATCCGTATTGCAACCCTTAACCCGATACTGACGGAGCTCGAGTTTGACGGGATAGTCACACGATATCCGGGCAACAGGTATTCTCTTTAATACTTTAGCTCCGGTCAGAAACGGTCAAGAACAGTTTCGATTAATTTCTTAACCTTAGGCTTATAGTCGGTGTTGGCGTTGTTCGCGCGTCGTTCGGCGATGATGCAACATACGGTCATGGCTTTATGTCCGAGCATTTTAGCCATCCCTTGGAGGCAACCCGACTCCATTTCGAAGTTTGTCACAGGGCGTCCGTGGTAACGGAAGCTCTCTATCTTTTCATTGAGCTTGGGATCCGCAAGTTTCAGACGGACCTCCCTTCCCTGAGGAGCATAGAAACCTACGGCTGAGATTGTGAATCCTCTTACCATATCGTCGCGTCCGATACGCTCCACAAGTTCGGGATCGGAATCAACTGTGTAGGGGGCGGCCCAGGTAGGATCCCAGTCGGTATGGATGCAGAATTCCCGTTCGAATTCAAGGTCGCACACCCGATTGCGGTCAGCATAGAAGTTCAGGATTCCATCAGTTCCGGTTCCCTTTTCTGCTATCACGAAGTCGCCTATATGCAGATCTTCCTGAAGAGAACCGGAGGTGCCGACACGGACTATTGAAAGAGTCCGGTGTTCCGGTTTTATGGTGCGAGTCTTGAAATCAACATTTGCGAGGGCGTCAAGCTCAGTCATTACTATTTCGATATTGTCAGAGCCTATTCCGTGGGATATCACCATCAGAGGTTTCCCTTTGTATGTGCCCCCAATTGCGTGGAACTCACGCGATGAAACATTATAATCGATTGTATCAAAGTACGAGGCAACCATATCAACACGACCGGGATCGCCGACAAAAATAATTTTGTCGCGGAGCTGTCCGGGGGTAAGATGGATATGAAAAGCCGAACCGTCTTCATTTATGATCAGTTCGGAAGGGGGGATGATTCTGTTTTTCTCCATAGATGGATAGATTTAAAGGTTAATTGTCGGATTTCTATAGCGGTGTGGAGGAGAACGAGATTATGGATTAACATATTTCCCTGTGCCTCCCT
>JAIDPP010000153.1 GCA_029062725.1 Muribaculaceae bacterium
ATTATAAGCTACATATTGCAATACATCTTCCTCTATTTCGGTTTGCGCCTCCTCCATAGTGGCAATCTGGGGGGAGTGGTCGGCCGTGGTGTCGATCATCCAAATAATCATCGGCGAGCGACGCATTCGGGCTGTCGCCCGATCGATACCGATACGCTCTACCGCGTCTTGGGTGTCGTGAAGACCGGCAGTGTCGATAAACCGGAACAGCACTCCGTTGATTTCACGTGTATCCTCTATAATGTCGCGGGTAGTACCCGGAATATTGCTGACAATGGCCTTGTCCTCCTCCAGCAGGCGGTTGAGGAGTGTTGATTTTCCGGCGTTCGGCTGCCCGGCGATTACTACCGGAATACCGTCTTTGAAAGCCTTTCCCGTAGCGTAGGATGCTGCAAGTCTGTCAACCTCGTTGATTACCTTATCGGCCAGTTTAGCGAGTCTGTGACGGTCGGCGAACTCCACGTCCTCTTCAGAAAAATCGAGTTCAAGCTCAAGAAAAGCCGCAAATTCGATTAGCTGACGTCTGAGGTTTTCAAGGCGTTCCGAGAAATTACCGTTGGCCTGCTGCATCGCCAGACGGTGAGCTGCACGTGACGATGATGATATTAAGTCAATGATGCCTTCGGCCTGCGCCAGATCAATTCGTCCGTTAAGGTAGGCTCTTTGTGAAAACTCACCGGGTCCCGCGGCCCGTGCGCCGCTTCTGATGAGGAGGTTGACGATCTCCCTTTGAATCCAGAGTGAACCGTGGCAGGAAATCTCGATAGTATCGTCTCCCGTGTAAGAATTGGGGGCGAGAAAAATAGTGACCACCACTTCATCCAGTATGTGTCCCGATTCATCGACGATGCGTCCGAGATGCGCCGTATGCGAATTGTAATCCTTAAGGTGGTGTCCTCTCCAGACAGTTCCTAAAATATCAAGGGCTTCCGGTCCTGAAAGACGCACCACGGCAATTCCTCCGGTTCCTCGCGGAGTCGATACTGCGACAATTGTGTCGCGTGAGAAAGATATCGGGGTGTGGCTTATCTGCGGTTCCATTCCTTAAAAGATGCTTTGGATTCAATACTGTTTTCTATATCATCGGGAAGAGCAGCGAAGAAATCATAACCTGTAATTTTCTCGACTTCATCGATGGTTGTCACATAATTCTCCATATTTCCCGGGGATACCATATTCGGATAGATAAATGCAATGCCTCTGGGTCGGTCAAGGAAAGGAGCTGCGAAAACCTTGAAGAAAGCACCCGGTACGCGCACTCCCGTGCGTCCTACGGTTTTACGATCGGAATCTGAATATATTGGTCCGGCCACGATAAGGATTGCGGAATCGCGTTTGGCCCAGACCCGCTCCTTGTTTTCAAGTGTGTTCCAGTCCCCGGTGTTCAGTTTATTGTCCTGTGGGCAGATATTGGTCAGGAAAAAACAGTCATTCATAGCTTGCTGACTCCATTTCTGGTCTGCCGCCGGACAGAGATGGCCTCGGTCATATCCTGAATTTTTATAATCCGCAGGGGTAGGGCATCCCTCTATCTCATTGTCGGGTGCGAAGGACTTTGCTCTCGGAAGATCGCCTCCGACTTCAGAGGCGAGCAGTTCCCAGGCGACCCAATTTGGGGTGTGGTTATTCTTGTTGAAAGAGAGACGGAACCCTTCGTAATCCTTTACCTGCGACGGGATCCCTGCCGGCATAGCGACATCGAGAAGAGGGGTGGCATCGTATGTTTGTGAATGGTGTTTCCCCGATGTTTCTAAAGGGATGGCCGTGCCTGTTATCTGCGCCTCGCCATCTTCAGGAGAGGGGAGAGGATCGCGCGAGCGAGCAAGGCCGTAGATGCCTATGCCGATGAGGATGACGGCGGCTGCGAGGATCAGGATGATAAACGGTTTTTTCATGAGTAAAAGTCAGTTAAAAACTTAGCGAAACCATCGGCGGCGTCCGTTGATGCAATGGAGGCTTAGCCTTGGATATGCAAGGATTTACAAAAATAGTGAAAAAACCGGAAATTTACAAAAAGGGGTTGATAATAATGCAATAAAAATGTTTTTCGGCATAAATTGAAAGATAATTGGAAAATATTTTTTAATTTTGGAGAAGAAAACGAAAGAGGTCGTTACGACGACCCGGCTACACTTGATTAATCTAAAACATAATACCGGAATGACAGTAGAAGAAAGATTTCTCGAATTTGTGAAGTTTGACACACAAAGCGATGAGGAAACGAACCTTACCCCTTCGACTCCCGGGCAGATGGAATTCGCCCGCTACCTGAAGGGAGTTGTTGAGAAGATGGGTCTCGAAGAGATAAGTCTTGACGACAACGGCTATCTATTCGCCACTCTTCCCGCCAACTGCGAGGGAGATATCCCCGTGATAGGTTTTATAGCCCATATCGATACCAGTCCTGACATGTCTGGCCGTAATGTGAATCCACGTATTGTCGAAGACTATAACGGGCGCGACATCGTGCTCAACGAAGCAGAAGATATAGTGCTGTCGCCGGAGCAGTTCCCGGAGCTTCTCAACTATCTGGGCCAGGATCTTATCGTGACCGATGGCACTACACTTCTCGGAGCTGACGACAAGGCAGGTATAGCCGAGATACTCACCGCTGTGGAATACCTTCAGCAGCATCCTGAAATCAAGCACGGCAAGATCCGCATCGGTTTCAACCCTGACGAGGAGATCGGTCTGGGGGCGCATAAGTTTGATGTGGAGAGGTTCGGCTGTGAATTCGCCTATACGATGGATGGGGGAGCCCTCGGAGAACTCGAATACGAGAATTTCAACGCAGCCTCCGCGAAAGTTACCATCAAGGGTCGCAACGTGCATCCGGGCTATGCCAAGCATAAGATGATCAATTCCATCCGCGTTGCCAACAACTTCATCACCATGCTTCCTCGGTGGGAGACTCCCGAACATACAGAAGGCTACGAAGGCTTCTACCACCTTGTAGGAATCAACGGTTCGGTAGAGGAGACCACACTCACCTATATCATCCGCGACCATGACCGCGACCGCTTCGAACGTCGCAAGCGTGAGATAGAGCATCTCGTCAACAAGACCAACACCGAATTTCCAGGCTGTTGTTCGGTTGAGATCAAAGACCAGTATTATAACATGCGCGAGAAGATCGAACCGGTGATCCATGTGATAGAGATAGCCGAGCAGGCGATGCGCGACGCCGGAGTGACCCCAAAAGTGCAACCGATACGCGGTGGCACAGACGGTGCCCAGCTTTCGTTCAAGGGACTTCCCTGTCCCAATATTTTCGCAGGCGGGGAGAACTTCCATGGCCGTTATGAATATGTAAGCATCAACTCCATGAAGAAGGCCACCGAGACAATAGTAAACATCTGCCGAATCGTGGCCGGAGCTTAACCAAGAGTTTACAGCAAAGCATGGACCGACCGACAATGTATGTCATCACAGGGCCGACTGCCTCCGGGAAGTCGGCCCTTGCCGTAGGACTCGCCCGCGAGTTAGGCACGGAAATAATCTCTGCCGACAGCCGCCAGATTTATACAGGCATCCCTATAG
>JAIDPP010000154.1 GCA_029062725.1 Muribaculaceae bacterium
GGGATGTAAGCCCCTGATATCTATAATGATAGATTTTAGAAAAGAATAGGATTTAGAGAAAAAGGTTAGAGTAGTTTTAGAGAAGAAGACTTAAAAAAATATAGACTTAACAAAAACTTTAACTAATGAAGAAATTCTACTGTGCCCTTGCAGCGGCGGCCATTGCCCTTACTGCAAATGCCGCCGATTATTATCTGATCGGTGGTTTCAACGGCTGGACTTTGAAAGATGCCAAGCGTAAATTTGTGGAGAAGTCTGCCACAGAGTATGAACTCAACTATGACGGTACGCTCACTTCCGGCTTTAAGATCAACGATGGAACATGGGATGACGCTTCCGCGGATCAGAACTTTGGCTCCAACGGAAATAAACTTGAGATCGGTGTGGCTTATACTATGACTACAGGAAAAAGTTCCGGCAACATTGAGATTGAAGGAGCTATCGAAAATCCTACTCTTGTATTGAATGTAAGCGATCCTTCTGCTCCGACTCTTCTTATCAAGGGTGCGAGTACGGAGGTTGAATATGGATATATACTTTGGGGAACTTTCTCAGATGGAGCCACTTGGGAAGGTATAGAATTGAAGGAGGAGAGCGGGAAGTTTGTTGCTGATGCTAACGTTGCAAAATGCGAGTTCGGTATAAAGGAGGTTGTAGCCGGAACAGAAAACCAGGTTCGCTGGCTTTCCTCTGCAGGAGCCGCCGGGGTAACTTTAGGTACAGCGATGCCGCTGCAGGTGGAAGGTTCTAATTTCTCTCTCCCTGCCGGTGATTATTCTTTCTCTCTTGATGTTGCTGCCATGACACTGACAGTGACCAACAACGGAGGCGATACTCCCAATCCTCCTACTCCTCCGGTAAGCGACGCGAAAGATCTCTATCTCGTGGGGGATATAAGCGGATGGGATCAGACAGCGCTCCCCTTCACAAGAGTTGACAATGTATATACTATCGAACTTGAGGATGGTCTTACAGGAAAATGGAAAATTACTGACGGTAAAGGCTGGGCCTACAACTTCGGAGCCGGCGCTGAGCAGCCCACTTCCGGTGTAGAGGTTGACGCTTACTTTGACGGCGCTGATTTCGAATCTGCGTTCTCCGGTAAGACAACAGTAGTGTTCACTCTCGTAGAGGGCTCTGATGTTAAGGATTCCTCTATTCCTTCTAAGGTAAAGGTTACTTCCGAGGCTGTTGCAGAGCCTTGGCCCGTTGAGGAGTGGTATGTAAGCGTGCAGGGTCCGTTCAATAAATGGGTTGGTGAGGGTGTTCATCCCAATGCAGAGGGCGTGGCAGAGATTAGTGACCTCGCTCTGAATGAGGCCGGATTCAAGGTTAAGGTTTATAACGGTCTCGCCGACTCCTGGTATTGTAACGGTGAAGCACTTGCCCTCAACACTCCGACAGTAGTGGAGGGAGATGTAGATACCCTAATGACTGTAGCCGGTCTGGTGGCAGGCGACAAGTATAAAGTAACCTTTAACGTTACAGACGGTACTATCACGGTTAATACCATTTCCGGTGTGGAGGCAATCTCTGTTTCCAACGGTGAGGCTGTATATTTCAACCTCCAGGGCATGAAGGTTGAGAATCCCGTTAACGGCGTGTTCGTTAAGGTTCTTGACGGTAAGGCTGTGAAGGTTGTTAAATAAGATGTAGATTCAAGTCTTTCAGATGCAGGCATTAAGTGCCATTAGACTAAAGACTATATAATAAAACGGGGCTGTTCAAATTGGACGGCCCTATTTTATTATTCCTTATAGCTAAATTTGCCGCAGTCCATTATGCAGAGATCCGTCGGGACGCACCCGAGGTGCGTCCGTAGTCACCGCGCTGGGGTCGGGTGGAAAAAGTTGTATCCCATTGTTTCCGATAATGGCGGACGCACCGTGGAGCGTCCCAACATCGGGTTGCAACATATTACGTTTAAAGGAAGGCGGACGCACCGTGGTGCGTCCCTACATTGGGACGTGTATGTTATGCTTGAATAATTCGTTTAAAGGTTGAGGAGAGGGAATAAGAGCAGAAAAAAAGAAAATATGTTGTAGAACATATCGGAAAATTTTGCAAACGAAAAAAACGGTTGTAACTTTGCAACACCGAAAGGAATTAAACCTGACGCCAAAATCGCGGAAAGGCCAAGCGGCCTGCAGGAGATTCCAGCCATGATTTTGCGTTAACACCATACAAAGATAAGACCAAGAAAAATCTTTGAACATATTAAGACATGCAAGCAACAGGGTAATTGATTATTATTTTGACCTTAATCGAAAGAAGAAAAGACCACGACGGGAGTCGGAATCTTTTGCAAGCCTCGGCCATACGGCCGGGGCTTGTTAATTATTCGATATTGATTGACAGTAACGATTTGAGTAAAGAATGGATCAATGTAATTATGGGTCAATGTAAATATCCGGTTGAAATGTTAAAAGGAGAGTGTGCGTCAGGCCATCCGAACCATTCTGACAGCACCCTCGCCATACGGCCAATAAAAGGACGGTGTGCCAGATTATGATAATTTGACACACCGTCCTATTGTAGATTCACCTATTCGAGTGTAAGGATGGATTATTCAAATCCGCGGAGACGGAGTAGAGCCTTGGTGTCGGGGTTATGGCCGCGGAAGCGTTTGAAGAGGACGAGAGCATCCTCGGTGTCGCCGCTCTCAAGGATATTCTTCTTGAAGCTTTCAGCGGTCTTCTTGTCGAAGATACCCTTCTCCTTGAAGAGTTCCCAGGCGTCGGCCTCAAGAACCTGACTCCATCGATATGTGTAATAGCCTGACGCATAACCGTCGTCGCCGAATATATGCTTGAAGTAGGGAGAACGGTAACGGAAAGTTATCTCCTCCGGCATACCGATCTCATCGGCTACTTTCTTCTCGAAACCGATCACATCCTCAACCTCCGGCTGAGCGCCATATTTAAGGTCGAGCAGCGCAGCGCCGGCCAGTTCGGTGGTGGTAAATCCCTGGTTGAACTTGTCGGCGGCATTGAGTTTCGCGATAAGGGAATCAGGCATCGCCTCGCCGGTCTTGTAATGCTTGGCGTAACGCTTGAGTGCCTCCGGCTCGAAAGCCCAATGCTCGTTGATCTGCGAGCACATCTCCACGTAATCGCGGTCCACATTCGTTCCCGCTATCGACTTATAGGGAGCGCGTGAAAGAATCGACTGCAGAGCATGTCCAAACTCATGGTAAGTGGTTTCCACTTCATCGACGGTCAGAAGAGCCGGCATGTCGCCCGCAGGGCGTGAGAAATTACCCACATTATAGACGATAGGACGGCGCACCTCTCCATTCTCATAAATACCGGCGCTCTGAAGCTGCTCCATCCAGGCGCCCTGACGTTTGGAATCGCGGGGGAAATAATCGCACATCCAGACAGCCACGTGCTCGCCCGTCTTGCTATCCACTACGTCATATACCTGCACCTCATCCATATATTTGGGCGCATCGTTCATCGGCACCATCTTGATGCCGTAGAGACGCTCTGTAGTGTCGAAAAGGCCCTGAAGCACATTCTCAAGCGAGAAATAC
>JAIDPP010000155.1 GCA_029062725.1 Muribaculaceae bacterium
TGGTGGTGGTGAGGGGGATGTCATAATACCTGAATCCTGCGCGTTCGCTGACTTCGGGTCCGTTGGCGGCGTCCTCGAGTCTTACTCCAAGTTCCTTCCATTTCTCATCGGAGATTCTTCCAGATACAGGCACGAGATAGTTATACTGCACATCGGCAGGTTCGGCGATCGCCTTGCCATTGATGAAGATGGTATCGTTGACAATCCGGATACGCTCGCCGGGCAGACCTATCGTGCGCTTCACGTAATTCTCCCGGCGGTCAACCGGACGGACCACCACCTCGCCGAACATCTGCGGATTGCTTTTGATATAGGCCAACGGATCCTCTATGCCGTTCTTGCGGAGCTCATAACTGATCTGATAGTAGTCGGGATTCGGAATCTTCACCGCCACGGTATCCCCCTGAGGATAATTGAAGACCACGATATCGCCGCGTCCTATCGAGCGGAGGCCGGGAAGACGGTGATAGCTAAGCTGCGGACTATCGAAATAACTCTTTCCCCCGATAATGGGCATCGTGTGCTGAGCGAGAGGGAAGTGAAACGGCGTCTGAGGCACACGGGCTCCGAAAGAGGCTTTATCGACCCATAGACGGTCGCCGACAAGCAGGGTCTTCTCCAGACTCGACGAAGGGATCTCATACTGCTGACCGATAAAGGCGAATACGAAATATATCAGCACCAGGGCATAGACGATGGCATCGGCCCAGGCCATGAGGGTACGTGTCAGTCCTTTCTTCTTTTTCCACCATCCCCAGGGCACGAAGCCCGTGATGTATATGTCGGCAAGAAGCAGCCACCCCAGGAGAAGCCAGGGATTCCCCATGAGAACCACCCAGAAGATGTAGATGGCCGACACAATGCCGAAGCGGACCCAGCGCGTGACCTTTACTTTGCGGAGACGGTCGAGGAAACTTTCCCCACCTTTCTTGTCCATCATATCAGTCATGTCAGTCTGTTATTTAGAGGAGTTGATGATTTCGGAATACATCTCGCCGATAGTGCGGAATCCGGATTTCCCGGCAAGCCATTCGGCGGCAAGCACGGCTCCCATAGCGAACCCTTCGCGGCTCTTGGCCGAGTGGGTGATGGAGATACTGTCCTGCTCCGATTCCCAGTCTATCGTATGGATTCCCGGCACCTCCCCGCTGCGGATATGGTCGATTTCAAGCACGTCCTCCCCGATCGTATTTCCCTCCTCAGGTTCTGCCCATGAGGAGATACGGTCGCTCTCCTCTATAAGATTTTCCGCGAGAGTCACGGCTGTCCCGGAGGGATGATCGAGTTTATGGATATGGTGTGTCTCCACAAGGTGAGGTGTATATTGGGGGAAGGCGTTCATCATACGGGTCAGGTAGCGGTTGAGGGCCATGAATATATTCACTCCTATTGAAAAATTAGAGGCCCATAGGAGTGTGCCCTTACCTTCTGCGCAGAGATGTTTCATCTCCGGCAGACGGTCGGTCCAGGCTGTAGTGCCCGATACGACCGGTACACCGGCCTCGAAGCATTTGAGAACATTGGCCGCCGCAACGGAGGGAATCGTAAACTCGATCGCGACATCTGACGAACGGAAAGCATCGGAATCAAAATCCTCGGGATTATGCATATCGATGATACTCACAATCTCATGGCCTCGCTCTTTGGCTATCTTTTCGATGATATGACCCATTTTGCCATACCCTATAAGGGCTATTTTCATAATTTTCTATTTTATTTTGTAAAAACAATAAGTTGAGTTGTCCGGCTCTGCAAGGGTATTCTCCTGATTTCCGAACCGGTGGAATAGGATTTGATTCAGAAGCCGAAGGCAATGTTGTCGATGTAGAGTGTGAGTCCCTCGGTGCCGACGAAAGGCTCTCCGCAGGTTGAGCTCGCCATGACCAGCACATGGGTCGGAGTCTCACCCGGCGCCGCCCATCCTACTTCATGGACAGGCACCATCTTCCCTTTGGAGTTGCGGGCATAGTAGGCTTTGTTTCCGTCGAGCAGACCCATCCAGGGTTTGTAGCCGGCTGTCTTGGTGATATCGCCGTATTGGATCTTCAACTGATGACCTTTTGTCCAGGGAATGCTTTTAGAATAGCGTTCGCGGCCTGTACCGACGCGGTGAGCATAGATATTACCTTTTTCATCCTCCCAGCGTTTCTGGAGAAGGACATATACCTCGGCCTGATCACGTCCCTGAAGGGTCTTTTTTCCTCCGAAGCCGGTTGCTTTGACGCGTGTATTGGTAGCAGGCATATCCACCTTATAGTCGAACACGAGCGCAGCAGGGCGTTTGGTGTAAGGGATTCCCATCTCCATTTTGGAGAAAGGGGCTTTTGTGGAGGTGATCGGCTCGTTAAGTTTGCCGAGGAAGAGTGTGCCGGTCACCATTACGTCCATGTTCAATAGCCCGAGCACCTTTACCTCCTCTATCTTGGTTTCCAGTTTGGCGACCTTATTTCCATTGATGACAGCTGGAGAAACCGTATTGGAGGCCTTCACCACTCCGGAGACCTTGGCATATACATTGCTCGACGACCACGGAGAGCCTCCCTGATTGGAATAAGGAGTATTGCCGTTGATGGTCTTGGAGGGCCCAACGGCATAGACGGTTTTGTTTTTGCCTCCGATCACTTTGGATTCCGTTATATTGCGCGTCACCCAATTTGAGAAGTCTCCGAATTTTATCGGTTCGAGGCGCAATGCCTCAGCGCAGGGAGCGGTCAGCAGAGCCGCGCCGAGAATTACAATAGATAAGATGTTTTTATTCACCATTTCTGCAAGCTTAGATGCTATTTAATAAAGCTGTAAGCAACTTCAAAATGTAAAGTTATGAAAACTTCTGCAATTACGCGCGATAAAAGGGGTTAAAAATTCTGTAATGCAATAAGATCGGATTTAGCATATTTGGATGTGCCTTTCAAACTCTTTTTATATTTCCAGCATCTGATGGTCTCTTCCAGGGATTTTCCTTTGTTATCATTAACAATAGTTCGTTAAAAAAATATTTATAGGCTAAGCGGCATCAGCCGTCAAGCCAAAGAGTTCTTTGACAAGTTTAG
>JAIDPP010000156.1 GCA_029062725.1 Muribaculaceae bacterium
CATCACTGACGACACCCGTATCCGTGGCGCACTTCCCACCCTCAAAAAGATTCTCGCTGATGGCGGCAGCCTCATCATTATGTCGCACATGGGCAAACCTAAAGGGAAGGTAAACCCCAAGCTTTCTCTTGCGCAGATCAAGGATGCGGTGGCTAAGGCTCTCGGAACCGATGTTAAGTTCGCTCCCGACTGCGCCAACGCTGCAGAAGCAGCCGCCGAGCTTAAGCCCGGTGAGGTGCTTCTCCTTGAAAACCTCCGTTTCTATCCCGAGGAGGAAGGCAAGCCCGTGGGTATCGACAAGAACGATCCTGCATACGACGATGCTAAGAAAGCGATGAAAGAGGCTCAGAAAGACTTCGCGAAAACCCTTGCAAGCTATGCTGACGTGTATGTGAACGACGCGTTCGGAACTGCACACCGTCGCCACGCCTCTACCGCCGTTATCGCCGACTATTTCGACAAGCAGGATAAAATGCTCGGTATGCTTATGGAGAAAGAGGTCAACGCGGTTGACAGCATCCTCAAGGATATCAAGCGTCCATTCACCGCAATTATGGGTGGTTCCAAGGTTTCTACAAAAATCGGCATTATCGAAAACCTTATGGACAAGGTTGACAACCTTATCCTTTGCGGTGGTATGACCTATACTTTCGCCAAAGCTCAGGGAGGTAATATCGGCAACTCCATCTGCGAGGACGACAAACTTGATCTTGCGCTCGACATCATCAAGAAAGCCAAGGAGAAAGGTGTTAACCTCGTTCTCGGCTCTGACTGTGTTGCAGCCGACGCTTTCAGCAACGATGCCAATACTCAGGTTTGCAGTGCTATGGATATCCCCGCGGGCTGGGAAGGCCTTGATGCGGGTCCCGACTCTGTACTCGCTTTCCGCAATGTGATCGTGCCTGCAAAGACTATACTCTGGAACGGCCCCGCAGGCGTGTTCGAGTTTGAGAATTTCGACAAAGGATCACGCGCCATCGCTGATGCCATCGTAGAGGCGACTGCCAACGGAGCCTTCTCCCTCGTAGGTGGCGGTGACTCAGTGGCTTGTGTCAATAAGTTCGGCCTCGCCGATAAAGTGTCATACGTCTCCACAGGCGGAGGCGCCCTTCTCGAGGCTATCGAAGGAAAGACTCTTCCCGGAGTTGCAGCTGTGGCTGAGTGAGCTTGAATATAGAAGGAAATACATTTCAACCCTGAAATTATAATAAAGGAGAGACGACATAAATTCGTCTCTCCTTTTAAATCATCAAGCTGGGAGGAGAGACAGAAATATGTTAAAGAACATATTTTTTAAACTTAAAAAAACTAATGAAATAAAAAATAACAAGATAGTCGTTATTTTTTGATAAAGGGTTGTTGCAATTATCAAAATAAATAGTAATTTTGCATTGCAAAGCGAAAACCCAACGCTCCCTGCCTACCACCCATCTCCATGAAAGCTCGCAACGCACTATGTCAAAACACAAATCGGCAGAGCTTCTCAGGGACGATATCAAGATTACCTCTTCTCCGGGCAAGAGCATACTCGGTAAAAAAGAAACATAACAGAAAGAAGAAATAACTAAATAAATATTAACCAACTTTTAAATCAGAACGATTATGGAATCTCAGAAGCCCATGGCGCCGAAACCGGCAGTGGCAGCAGCAGTGAAAAAAGAAGAAAAGATCAGCAACATCCGCGGTATCAAGAACGCGTTCTTCGTTATCATCGCCTGTGCAATCGCAGCAGTTTGTATCTTCCTCTTCGGTATGGGTTACTCCGGTAACTTTGAAGGTGGCGACCCCGCAACCGGTCATCCTCTGAACCTTGCAGGTACAGTTTATAAG
>JAIDPP010000157.1 GCA_029062725.1 Muribaculaceae bacterium
CCCTGCGACAGAGGGGAATCGAGACCCTGTCGCTTACGCTTCATGTCGGAGCCGGAACTTTCCAGCCTGTGAAATCTAAAGAGATCGGCGGACATCCGATGCATACCGAGACTTTCTCCGTCACCCGCAGTATAATCGAGAAACTGATCGAGGCCAAGAGGAAAGGGAAGACGGTAACAGCTGTCGGCACCACAAGCGTCCGCACTCTCGAATCTCTCCCCTACCTCGGGGCCGCTCTGGCCGCCGGCGATGAATCGCTGCTTGTTGAGCAATGGTGGCCCTACGGGGAGTGTCCCAATCCTCCGGCCGATACGGAGACGGCGCTCGCGGCTATCATTACCTATATGGATGAAAGGAAACTTCCCTCGTTGACAGCCGCCACATCGATTATGATAGCTCCGGGATTCGATTGGAGGATCGTTGATGCGATGGTGACCAATTTCCATCAGCCGCAATCCACCCTTTTGCTTCTTGTCTCCTCTTTCCTTGACCGCGAGCCGAAGCAATCACCCCGCTGGAAGGAACTCTATTCCGAGGCTCTTTCGCTCGATTACCGCTTTCTCTCCTACGGCGATGCCTGCCTCCTCTTCCCTCTTTACCGTTAATGTCAAAAAGATAATTACCCTTATGAAAGGCAAAGAACTGATTTACGATCGCTCGCTCGAGGGAGAGATCCGGGTGACCCTCCCCACCTCGAAGAGTATGGCGGCCCGTGCCCTCATCATCGGCGCCCTTGCCGGCGTGAGGCCATCGGCTATCTCCTCCCTGCCGGTCTGCACCGACACTACTGAGTTGACAGCCGCGGTCAACGCGCTGCTTGACGCCATCCCCTCGCCGGCGCTTCGCCTCGCCGAGCCGGACGCACCTACGGTCTGCCTCAACCTTGACCTCGGTCTTGGAGGAACATCCCTGCGGTTCTTCACCGCCCTTGCAGCTTCAGTGCCGCGCACGGAATTCGAACTTGAGTGTGCCGCTCCTCTGAAGAAACGCCCGTTGGCGCCACTCTGCGAAGCACTTAACACCGCCGGCGCGGAGATTCAATATCTCGACACTCCAGGCTATCCTCCGCTCTTTATCAAAGGAGTGAATATTCCCGGTGGCGACAGGGGTATCTCCGCTTCCATCAGCTCGCAGTTCGTTTCGGCGATGATTCTATGCGCCCCATATTGGAAGGAGGGACTGCGTCTCTCCCTTACCGGCGACCAGCCGGTGTCGGTGCCCTACATCGACATGACTATCCGTATGATGCGTCGCGCCGGAGCTCAGGTGGAGGTCAGCGAAGGCCATCGCATTATTTCTGTCGGCAAGGCAGCCTACGATCCCGCCTCCATCCCCTCCCTTGCTCCGGAAGCTGATTGGAGCGCGGCAAGCTATTTCTATGAACTGGCCCTCGCCGTCCCGGAAAGGAAGATACTCATCTCGTCCCTTACCCCTCCCTCGGAGAGTCTGCAAGGAGACAGCGGATGTGCCGGAATTTTCAGTCGAGTCGGGATAGATACGGATTTTAAGGCCGACGGTTCCGCAATCCTTACCTGCGACCGTGAACGTCTGCGGCAGACCGTGGAAGCGTCACGCGTCAATCCGTTGGAGTTCGATATGTCGGATACTCCCGACCTGGTTCCCGCACTGGCTGTGGGTCTCTGCCTTGCCGGCATCAGATACTCCATCAGGGGCATCGGCCACCTCAGACATAAGGAGAGCGACCGGATTGCGGCCATCCAGAATGAACTGGAAAAGATCGGTTATGGAGCTGACTCCACGGAAAACACCCTTTCCTGGACCGGACGACGCACTCCCATATCGGAAAGCGAGACAATCGATACCTACCATGACCACCGGATCGCAATGGCTTTTGCAGTCGCGGCGTCCCGGCTCCCCTATCTTTCCATCCGTGACCCCAAGGTGGTGGAGAAATCATTCCCGGACTATTTCGGTGTGCTCAAGGAAGCCGGTTTCGGGCAGATGGATTTCGGAACGGCCGACTGAGACTATAAAATAGAGTCGGGAACGATTATCGTTCCCGACTCTATTTTATATTTTCACCTTTAAGATTTCTATGGTCATCGGTGCGTCACTTCTTCATCTGGAAGTGGCGGGAGGCGAGGCGATGTCCGTCGGCGAATACCTCCACGGTATAGTCGCCCGGAGTGAGGGTGGTATTGACATCCCAATAGATGGTGACAGGGAGCTCATCGTTGGCATATTCCACGCTCCTGCTTGCCGTAGCCTCCACCTGACGGCCGTCGATGGTAAAGCTGCCTCCTCCTCCAAGGAGTGAACCTTCCGGAGTAAGGATACGCATATAGAAAGTCTTCATGCCGGCAGCCGCCGTGTTATTTGGGCTGACCGTGAAATGCACTCCGAGGGATTTCGCCTTCGTGATATTCTTCTCGCTTTTCCCCTTCTTGTTGTAGGCCTGAAGCGAGACTCCGGTAATGTTGAGCATCTTGGCGCGCTGCACGGTCTGTGTAAGCTCCTGATTGCTTGCCGTGGCCTGGGTCACCTGCGTGCTGAGCTCCTGATTGCGCTGCTGAGCCTGCTGTACTTCCTGTTTTAGGCCGGTATTCTCGTCGCCGAGACGCTTTATCTCTTCCAGATAGTGGCGCACGATCCCTTTCAGGGTACCGATCTCACCCTCGAGCTGCTTGATCTTGCTGCGCATGGCGGCGATATCCTTGGCGCTGCGTGCTGTCTTGGCTTTTTCGGCGTTGAGTTCCTGAATAAGACCCTCTACTTTCATTCGCGCCTGATTGTATTTCTGCACAAGCGAATCGTTGTCGAGCTTTATCTCCTTACCCTCAAACTGACTGAATTCCGAACTTAGCTGGTTGAATTCATTTGTAAGGATAAGCTGGTCGTTGATTACGGCGAGGCTGTCGGCACGTGCCTGGGCGTCGTAAGCGGCCTGCGTGTTGCCGTTGTTATTGATGATTAGGGCCACGATCAACCCTATGAGACAGAGGAGCACGCCGGCGCCTCCAAAAATCACAATCTTCTGGTTCTTGTTCATATCGGTAATTTCTCTCGCAAGCGCGGATTTAGACCGCTAAGTTAATGATAAAACGGCAAAAAGACAAATTCCTGGAAATCTTCGCTCCGACAATCGGGAAAAGAGGGGGAAGAGAGCGGCCATAAAAAGGAAATCGGCGACTTCCGGAAGGAAGACACCGATTTATTGGTTGACTTTCGTCTTGCTGCAGGAGCAAAATTATTTTGCAGAATCAGCCTTTACAGAGTCAGCTGCGGGAGCTGCAGAATCAGCTGCGGGAGCGTTAGAGTCAGTTACAACCTCTACAGCTACAGACTCCTCTACGATAGACTCGTTAACAGAATCGTTCTCAGCAGCCTTGTTGCCACCGCAAGATACCATTGCTACGCTGAAAAGTACAGCAAGTGAATAAACTAATTTCTTCATCTCTTTAAAATTTAAAATAATAAAACAATATTCTTTTTGCTATCAAAAACGTTGCAAAGGTAATATATATTTTCTAACGACCATAATTTTCTTCATCTTTTTTTGCAGTCCAACCT
>JAIDPP010000158.1 GCA_029062725.1 Muribaculaceae bacterium
AAGAAGGTTTGTTTTTGCCACGGAGAATCATCTCGATCTCAGAGCAAACGCGACCCCGCACGATGCCTTCCGCGTCGATGACCACCCAGTTCTTCTGAATTGTCTCGGGGGTGGCTGATAATGTCTTTAAGCTTAACGTATCCACTTTAAGTTCTTAATTAATTGTTAGTTATACACCGCCAGTCCTTCCTTCGGGGTCGGCCAAAACCCTTTCCGGGGTACTGCACGGTAAATAAGACTGGATATAATCGGCTCGCAAAATTAATACTTTTTTTTCACATAGCAAAATTTACGTGCCATTCCGCTGATTTTTAACGTTTATTTATCCTCTCCTGATTACGCATGGAGTGCTTGATCATTTATGGCCGCAGCCGGTGCCGTCGAAGCAGTGGGTGCAAACCTTGCATTTCGGAAGCCCTATGGCGTCGATCAGGTTTTCAAGCGTGTTGAACTTCAGCGATGTCAGGCCGAAACGCTCGCGGAGGATCTCGACCATCCGTTTATATTCGGGGCTGTCGGTCTGGGCATATTTCTCCAGATTTTTATCCGGATCTCCCTCCAGATCATTGATGATGCGTCGGGTGATCAGTTCGAGATCGCTCTTCGAGGCCGTGAAATTGACGAATGGACAGCTATAGATCAGCGGCGGACATGCGATGCGGATATGCACCTCCTTTGCGCCATAGTCATATAGAACCCGGGTATTGTCTCGGAGCTGTGTTCCTCGCACGATGGAGTCGTCGCAGAGCAGCACGCGGTTGCCTTCGAGCATCGCTCCGTTGGGTATGAGCTTCATTTTTGCCACCAGTTCACGCATGTCCTGACGCGGAGGAGTAAAGCTGCGCGGCCAGGTCGGGGTATATTTTGATATTGCCCTCTTGTAAGGCACCCCCTTACCGCAGGCGTAGCCGAGAGCCATTCCGACGCCGGAGTCGGGAATACCGCAGGCGCAATCCACCTCCGTGGGGTCAGTTTTACCCATTTCGAAGCCGAAACGGAAACGGGCATCCTCCACATTACGTCCCTCGTAGGTGGAAGTGGGAAAACCGTAATATACCCAAAGGAAAGAGCATACCTGCATTTCCTCTCCGGGCTCTTTAAGCACCTCCATTCCGTCAGGATGCAGACGCACTATCTCCCCGGGGCCGAGGTCGCGGACCGTCTCGAAATCGAGATTCGGGAAAGCGGTGGTTTCGGAAGTGGCGGCCATCGCTCCCTCCTTACGGCCTATGACGATCGGAGTCCTGCCATATCGGTCACGGGCCGCTATCAGACCATCGGTAGTCAGGATAAGCATCGAACATGAACCCTTCACCTTATCATATACATTCTCTATCCCCTCTTTGAATGTCTTCTTCTGATTGATAAGCATCGCCACGAGCTCCGTCTGGTTGGTGTAACCTGAGGAAAGTTCGGCGAAATGCTGGTTACCATCCAGAAGTTCCTTTTCAAGCTCATCGAGATTGAGGATTTTCGCGACTGTGACGATTGCAAAGCGTCCCAGATGGGAATTTATCATTATCGGCTGCGCATCGGTGTCGCTGATTATTCCTATTCCGGAATTACCACTGAACTTTTCAAGGTCGGGCTCGAATTTGGTGCGGAAATAAGTTGACTGTAGATTGTGGATCGAACGGGCGAAGCGTCCCGTTTCGTTTTCGTAGGAGGCCATGCCGCCACGGCGCGTTCCAAGATGTGAATTGTAGTCGGTGCCGTAGAAAAGATCATTAACACACGACTGTTTTGACACGGTTCCAAAGAAACCTCCCATAGAAACTATATATTGAAGTTGTTTAAACTCGTTTACGGCTCTTAACTATTTGAAGTTGCCTTTATTTCTCTTAAGATATCTGATTCATTTTCCCGGGCAATGTGTTTCCTCCCTGCCGATAGAGTCATGCAAAGGAAGCCACGCCACAGGTATTTGACACTGCAAAGTTAATAAATAATCATAATTCTATAAAGAAACTAAAAGAAAACATTAATGGAAAAAATCTGATGAAATGAGGGTGTGTCATAACGACACGTCTGGGTAGTTATGACAGCACCGTGTCCATCCGGACAAATAAATGACGGTGTGTCAAAATTTAGAATTCTTACACACCGTCATTCCACAAAAATTTCCAATTATTTTATTTCCTGAATTTGGGGTCATTCTCGAGGAGCCACTGCGCGATCTGCACGGCATTCAGGGCAGCGCCCTTCTTTATCTGGTCGCCGACGACCCAGAAAGAGAGGCCGCAATCATCGCAGAGGTCTTTGCGCAGGCGCCCTACAAATACAGGATCCTTGTCGGCGATATGGAGAGGCATCGGATAGAACTTCTCGCCATCCTTCTCCTCGCAGACCACAAGCCCGGGAGCCTGCTCGAAAGCCTCCGAAACTTCCTTCAGGGATAGCGGGGCCTCTGTCTCAACCCAGATAGCTTCGCTATGGGCGCGAAGCACCGGCACACGCACGCAGGTAGCCGACACGCGGATATCGGAATGCATGATCTTGCGGGTCTCGTTGAACATCTTCATCTCCTCCTTAGTATAGTCGTTGTCGGTGAAGACATCCACATGAGGAATGACATTGTAGGCAAGCTGATACTTGAATTTCTCCACGGTCAGCTCCTCGCCGGCGGCGATCTGCACATACTGCGTGCGGAGTTCCTCCATAGCGGCAGCTCCGGCGCCGCTGGCAGCCTGATAAGTGGCCACGCGCACCCGCTTGATATGCGAAAGATTCTCTATCGGCTTGAGCGCCACGACCATCTGGATGGTGGTGCAGTTGGGATTACCGATGATATTGCGGGGACGGTCGAGGGCATCCTCACCGTTGACCTCGGGAACGACCAACGGCACATCCGCATCCATACGGAAAGCGGAGCTGTTGTCGATCATCAGCGTGCCATGCTTTGTGATGGTCTCCGCATATTCCTTGGAAGTGCCCGCGCCGGCGGAAGTGAAGGCAATGTCAACGCCTGAGAAATCTGAATTATGTGTAAGCTCCTCGATCACAATCTCCTTGCCGCGGAAATTACGGGTCTGGCCCGCGCTTCTCTTGGAGCCGAAAAGGCGAAGGTTGTCGATAGGGAAATTCTGCTCGTCAAGCACGCGGAGAAACTCCTGCCCTACCGCACCGCTCGCACCTACAATAGCTACATTCATAGGGTAAATGATATGGGGTTATTACTGAGGTTGTCTTACTGCAAACCGGAAGTTGCCACGCTACGGTTGATTTTCTTCACCAGACCCTGGAGCACGGAACCGGGGCCGAGCTCCACGAACTCATCGGCGCCGTCGGCGATCATGGCCTCGACATCGTATGTCCAGCGCACGGGAGCGGTCAACTGCTTAACAAGGTTCTCCTTGATTTCGGCAGTATCTTTGTGGGGT
>JAIDPP010000159.1 GCA_029062725.1 Muribaculaceae bacterium
GCGTCGCCTCGATTGGAGGAGTAGAAACCTGATTCGCCCGTTCCGAAAGTGATTCCGAAATCATCCCCCGGTGAATTCATCGGCAATCCCATATTCTCGATGCTCCAACGGTCGCGGGTGGAGTTCTGACGTGCGATGAAGAGGTCAAGCCCTCCGAATCCTGGATGACCGTCGGAAGAGAAATAAAGGGTTGTATCGTTGCGCAAATAAGGAAACATCTCATCCCCCGCGGTATTGATCTGCGGTCCGAGGTTTTCCAGCGAACCGGATCTTTCCTTGAGATTGATGCGCCAGATATCCTTTCCTCCGTATCCTCCCGGCATATCGGAAGAGAAATAGAGGTAAATACCATCGGGGGAGACGGCAGGATGGCCGTAGGCAGAAAGGGTATCGGCGGTGATCTCGAATTTCTGGGGTTCGCTCCAGCTGGCATCACTGCGCTGCGAGGTATAAATCTCAACCGAAGTATCGGCTTCGGGCGCGCGGCGTGCTACGGTCAGATACATAGTCTGCCCGTCGGGGGAGAAACTTACTATGCCCTCATCATGTTCGGTATTCAATGACCCTTCGGCAGGTTCGGGTCTCCCCCAGCGGCCGTTCTCATCCTTTTTTGAGAAGAAGATGTCCGATTTTTTCGTTCCTGTTATTTCCGACCTGTTTGTTCCTGTGGCCTTCTCTGTAGAAGAAGTGAAATAGATGGTGTTGAGATCCTTGTCAAGATACATCGGGGAGAAATCGGAACGTCTGGAATTGAACAGCTTGGCGGATTTGACAATATATCGGCTCCTCTTTCCCTCCTTGGCGCGTATGGCCATCCTGCATCCGCGTATCCCCTCCTTGGCGAGTGCGTCGTCAGGGCTCCATTCGAGGAATTTAGAATAGGCGTCGATGGCCGGCTGGTACTTCCCTTCAGCCTGCAGGGAGCGGCCGAGCCAGTAGAAGGCAGTAGAATCGGGATATTCATATCTTATGGCATTCTGATAAGCCGCGGAGGCGTTGGGCGCCATATTGAGACGGCGATAGCAGTTAGCGAGTTGATAAGCCACTCTGGCGCGTGTCTCCCGGTCGTTTTTGGGATGCAGTTTGTTATATACGGCCTTGTAGGTTTTGGATGCGTTAAAATATTCGCCACGGTCGAACTGTGCATCGGCCTCAGCGAGTTTAGGCCCCTTGCAGCTTCCCGAGAAGAGGGATACAAGGGTAAGAAAGGATAAAAAAAGAAGAGCGTCAAATCTTATTCTCATAATGATTTAACGCTCCTTATGGAGTAAATATTTGAAAAAACAGATATTATTTTGCGGCGCGGGGATGGCCTGTTGCCTTTGAGAGGCCTGAAGCTAAATTCTCATAAATCTCCTCCACGGCGCCGGAGCCGTTGATGGGGAGGTATTTCCCCTCGTTTGAATAGTATTCGCGCAGGGGGTGGGTCTGGTTATGATAGACCATGAGGCGGTTCTTGATAGTCTCGAGATTATCATCGGCGCGACCGGTCTGTTTTCCGCGGTTGATCATTCTCTCCACGAGTTCCTCTTCAGGCACTTCCAGACCGATGACG
Organism: Muribaculaceae bacterium; assembly: GCA_029062725.1. GTDB lineage: Bacteria > Bacteroidota > Bacteroidia > Bacteroidales > Muribaculaceae > Lepagella. Next base: position 1,556 of record JAIDPP010000159.1, read on the forward strand.
GCATGAAGATCCGTGCCGCGTTTCAGCAGGAGTTCCTTAAGGGCCTCAGCCTGGGGGATAGTTCTTGGGAAGCCGTCGAAAACAACCCCTTTCTTATCGGCCGCCTCCTTGTCGAGGACATCGTCAAGGATGCGAATCATCAGGTCATCGGGAATCAGCTGTCCCCTGGAGATGTAAGAATCGGCGATCTTGCCGAGTTCCGTTCCACGCCTGATATGGTCGCGGAGCACTTCCCCTGTAGAAATATGGTAAAGACCGAACTCGTCGATCAGTTTTTCGCTCTGGGTGCCTTTGCCGCTACCCGGGGCGCCGAAAAGTACTACATTTAGCATATATGAATCAGCTTAAAAGTTTTAACAAGCATCCGTTCCCACATTCATGCGGGAGACCGGGGTTCATAGGGTAATCGTCAGTCCTGCTGGTCTTGAATCACATAGATATCCTTGAGATTTCTGACTTTGCCGTCAAGGTCGAGACCGTAACCGATTATGAATTTCGGTGGAATAGTGAACGCCACATAGTCAGGCTTGAAACCGGTTTTGGAACTTTCCGGCTTATGCAGTAGAGTAGCGAAACGGATAGAGGCGGGGTTACGTTTCTTAAGGTCCTCGACCATCAGGGTTGCAGTGAGTCCGGTATCGACGATATCCTCGATGATGACGACATCTCGTCCGGAGATATCCTCCTTGAGTCCCATCAGCTGTTTTACATGTCCGGAGGAGGTGGTCCCTTCATAGCTTGAATACCTTACGAAAGCGATCTGTGCGTCGTTGAGACCGGTCTCCCGGATAAGGTCAGCGGCGAAAATGAACGCACCGGTAAGGACACAAAGGAAAAGAGGATTTCCTCCCTTGAGATCGTCGCGCAACTGGGCGGCGACTCTTTTCACCTCCTTATCTATCTCCTCACGGGTGATATACGGAACAAACGTCAGTCCGTCAACAGTAATTTTATTCTCCATATAGTTGAATGGGTCGGGATTAAAGGGATTACAAAGTTAGCAAATAAGGATTGGAATTGCAATAAAAATGATAAAATAGTTTTTTATGCCAATGAGGTCTTAAAAGTAACCGCGCTATAATATTAAGACCTCATTCAATAAAAGATGTTAAAATGCCAGAGCGGCTATCTTCGAGCTAAAATATTCTTTTTCAGAAGGAGCAACCTTTGCGTTGCGACTGATGAAAAAGGATATTTGAGCCGAAGAGAGCCGGATGAAAGGTAGTATTAACACAACTGACATTGGGTAATTCATTAAAAATAGTAAAATCCAATGGAATTAAAGATACCTTATCCTCGCAGCTGCACCCCGTCTATCACTTTTTGATTCAGTCACATAGCCCGCTATGCTCCTGAATCTGCAAAGCGATATCCGAGGCACATCTGCGACTCTGGCATTAACAGATTTTATTGAATGAGGTCTAAGGATTCTCCCAGACCCTTTTCCGGGTCTTGAATCCCCCCACAATTCTGACCGGAGGTCACGCCGCTGGGAAACCTGGCATGACCTCCGGTCATCTGTATTTCGGCATCATCCGTTAATTACAATGCGGCCAGACGGGCCAGATATTTGCCGAGGATATCGAATTCAAGGTTCACACGGGTCCCTTTCTCGATCCGGCAGAAATTGGTATGGTCGTGGGTGTAGGGGATGATGGCCACCTTGAAAGTATTATCGGTGGGTTCCACTACCGTGAGTGACACTCCGTTTACAGTGACCGATCCCTTATCGACGGTGATATAGCCACGTCGGGCCATTTCGTTCGACACATCATAGCGGAAAGTGTAATACCAGCTGCCGTCGGCTTCACTTACCTCCTCACATACGGCCGTCGTATCCACATGTCCCTGCACGATATGGCCGTCAAGACGTCCGTCGATCTTCATGCTTCGCTCCAGATTCACGAGGTCACCGGGCTTAAGTCCTCCGAGATTGGAGCGGTCGAGTGTCTCCTTGATAGCTGTGACGGTATATGTCCCGTCGCCCGGCAGAGCTACAACCGTGAGGCACACTCCGTTATGGGAAACGCTCTGGTCGATCTTCAATTCATCAGTAAAGGAACACTTCATGGTGATATGCAGGTTCTCCTTATCCTCGCGCAAAGCCACCACTTCGGCTGCGTCTTCAACTATTCCTGAAAACATATTCAAAATTTCTTAAAGGT
>JAIDPP010000016.1 GCA_029062725.1 Muribaculaceae bacterium
ATTACAGGCCAACCCCACTTCGCAAGCACGAGGAACAAAAGGATGAACGCTATGAACATCCAGAATACCAAGCCGAAATCGGGCGTGAATAATTCCATTATTTATCCTCTTTTTTAATTTCCTGCCGGAGAAGACCCTCGGATCTTCTCCGGCAGGTTTCCTTGTCGGAAAATCTCTTATTTGATAAACAATGCGAGTGCAGACACAATCACCGCGAAGAGGGCAACACCCTCGATAAGGGCGGCGATCACGATCATGTTGCTTCGGATATCACCGGCAGCCTCGGGCTGACGTGCGATTGCCTCCATGGCGGAAGAACCGATCTTACCGATACCGATACCTGCGCCGATTGCTGCGATACCTGCGCCAAGCGCTGCTCCGAGTCCTGCAAGAGGCTGCAGGGAAAGTTCTGCCAAAATTGTAGATAACATAATTCAGATTGTTTAAATTGTTATTTGTTTTGTTATTTTATCTCTTTTTTTCGGTCGGCCGTTGCCGGCGTTCCTTTTATTGTTTCATATCGATTGTTGCCGCTTCCCGGGCAAGAAGTTCATGCTCCTTTGATGCAGCCTCGGCAGCCTCGGCTCCCTCCTCTGTTCCTGCGTGCTCCTCGGCATGCTTGTGTTCATGGTTTTCAACCGCCATTCCGATGAAGATCGTCGATAGAGTGGTGAACACGTATGCCTGGATAAAACTCACCAGCACATCAAGAGCAAGCATGAACAGCGAGAACAGAATCGAGACAACTGTTGTCGCTCCCGCTACAGCCGCACCGAACGCCGCGAAGATGAAGATAAGAAGAGTCAACGTGATCACGATCATGTGACCTCCCATCATGTTGGCGAATAATCGGACGCAAAGAGCGGCCGGCTTGGTGAACATTCCGAATATCTCGATAAATTGCATGATAGGAAGCGGACACTTAAGCCAGATGGGTACATCCGGCCAGAAAATCTCTTTCCAATAATGCTTCGAGCCGAATACATTGGTCACAATGAATGTCATCACGGCAAGCACGAGAGTCACCGCTATATTGCCGGTAAGGTTAGCTCCGCCGGGGAAAATAACAATCAGACCGAGCAAGTTCATTATCAAGATAAAGAAGAAGCATGTCAGAAGGTAGGGAGCAAATTTCTTAGCATTCTCTCCAAGCGTGGCCTTGATTGTGCCCTCATATACGAATGATACAAGAAGTTCCATAAAGCCCATGCCCTTCCGTGGAGCCTTCAGACCGCGGCGGCGATAATACCTTACAAGAGACATCACTATTATGAGCACGATCGCTGTGGAGATGAAAAGCGCCGCAACATTCTTTGTTATTGAGATATCCAGAGGACGGTATTCGCGGTAATAAATTCCATCAACACAAACATAACCGTCGACTACCGGCCAGCCACCCTTTACAGGACCCTGAGCCTTTGCTTCGGCAACCTGCTTCTGCACCTCAGCCTCCTGCTCGGCATCCAAAGAGAAAACCTGCACAAGCTTATCCTTATGCGAGCTGATATGAGCGATCACAAAAGAATAGCTCTTGCCGTCGCGCTCGATGGTCTTTATCACCGGCACGGAGACAGCATGGGTCTTGCCGCCATGCTCCTGCTCCTCGATCTTTGTCAAAGAGCCGGAGGAGAAGCAGAACCATTTGCCGTCTTCTGCTTTCACAATCACAGGGAGTGGAATACGATAGGCATGCATGAACGGAACCTCCCATCCATAGCCATCGCCGAGATGCTCGAAGATAATCTCCTTCACATCCAATCCCTCCTCCTCGCCGTGGGAGCCGGAGTCTTCTGCAAATCCCTGCAAGGGAACGGCGAAAAACACCGCCAGCAGAATCACAAATATGGGTAACCTTTTCGACATTTTTTCTGACTTTAGTAGATGCACACCGAAATCACATTATTGTTTACATCAGCGATACCTCCCTGAATGGCGATCGTATGGGTTTCTCCCCCGGAGGTATATCTGATATCTCCGGCTACAAGCACGGAAATAAGCGCCGCATGATTCTTAAGCACAGTGAACGAGCCGAGCTTGCCGGGGAGTGTCACGGAATCCGCCTCACCCTTAAAGGTTATCTCATGTGCCGAAATAATTTCAAGTGTCATTACTCTGTTCTGTTAAATTCGGAATACCTGCCGCAGCCGGACTCCATATAATAAAATCTTACTTAACCTCTGCAAGCATCTTCTTACCTTTGGCGATAGCCTCGTCGATTGTTCCGACGTTAAGGAATGCCTGCTCAGGATATTCGTCGAGTTCTCCACTGAGAATCATCTTGAAGCCGCGGATTGTCTCGGCCAGAGGAACCATCACGCCCGGAACACCGGTGAACTGCTCAGCCACATGGAACGGCTGAGAAAGGAAACGCTGGGCGCGACGCGCACGGGCCACAACCAGTTTATCCTCGTCGGAGAGCTCATCAACACCGAGGATGGCGATAATATCCTGAAGGTCGTTATATTTTTGAAGAAGCTGCTTCACCTGCTGGGCCACATTGTAATGCTCCTCCCCGATAATGTTCGGATCAAGAATTCGCGATGTGGAGTCGAGCGGGTCAACCGCAGGGTAGATACCGAGCTCGGCGATCTTACGGTTAAGCACGGTTGTGGCGTCAAGGAAGGAGAAAGTAGTCGCCGGTGCAGGGTCTGTCAAGTCATCGGCAGGCACATAGATGGCCTGTACTGATGTGATGCTTCCCTGCTTTGTCGAAGTGATTCGTTCCTGAAGAGCACCCATTTCCGAAGAAAGGGTCGGCTGATAACCTACTGCCGACGGCATTCGGCCGAGAAGCGCGGATACCTCCGAACCGGCCTGAGTGAATCGGAAAATGTTGTCTATGAAGAGAAGAACCTCGCGTCCGCCTCCGTCCTGATCGCGGAATTGTTCAGCAACTGTCAGTCCTGATAGAGCCACACGCAGACGTGCACCCGGCGGCTCGTTCATCTGACCGAAGACGAGAGTAGCCTGTGACTTGCTGAGATCAGTCATATCAACATCGGAGAGATTCCACTCCCCTTTCTCCATACCCTCTTCGAACGTCTGGCCATATTTT
>JAIDPP010000160.1 GCA_029062725.1 Muribaculaceae bacterium
GTTTCAATTCACGCACCCACGCGGGGTGCGACGTTATGGGTAAGTCCCAAATTACTTGCTACAGCATCGTTTCAATTCACGCACCCACGCGGGGTGCGACTCGTAGACGATGATGAGACGGAGATCACGGATGGGTTTCAATTCACGCACCCACGCGGGGTGCGACGTGCTGACGGGGCTTGAGATGGACCACTCGACGAAGTTTCAATTCACGCACCCACGCGGGGTGCGACTATTGCGGACGCGACTATGCTATCTACCGCTACAAGTTTCAATTCACGCACCCACGCGGGGTGCGACGATGATTTCGGACATCTATTCTTTGACTCCTGGGATGTTTCAATTCACGCACCCACGCGGGGTGCGACGACCGGACTCGAGCATATTCCGGCGGTAGAATACCGAGTTTCAATTCACGCACCCACGCGGGGTGCGACCTATTCGGCCGGATCATCGTACATCAACAGCCGCCAGTTTCAATTCACGCACCCACGCGGGGTGCGACTGACCTGCATTTCGACGAGGGACACGACGATGCCGTTTCAATTCACGCACCCACGCGGGGTGCGACACTCGTACCGCCGCCGATGGAGGACATCGAGGCCAGTTTCAATTCACGCACCCACGCGGGGTGCGACAGTAATATAGATAAATTACTTCGATATAGTACTTTAAACGTAGGATTTTGCGAAATATTATTTCAAGAAGATATTGTAGTGGCACATGGAATCAGGTGTTACAGTAAATGCTTGATTATTAGCGTGTGCGACTAATACTGAATTTTGTGCAATGCATTGGGATCGCAATCATGTACTATATAGAAGTAATTGGTGTTTCTCGGTGTTATGGTGATATGGAGGCGTCTATTAAGATGCGTATTGGTAATAATATGGAAGGAGTTCATTAGGTGTATGGCTTCTCATTTGCTATTTGTCACCATTATTTATATTAGGAGCTCTCCTTCAACATTATAAGAGGTTTTAATACCAAAATGTTCTATCTTGGCCTCGTAGTTTTTCCCTAATCGATAGATTCGTATGGAGTCAGTTTGTGGATCGATTATAGAGAGGAGTTTGGATTTCAGCCGTATGTAATCACTATTGTTAACCAAGCATTCGAAAACGGAGTTTTGTACCCGTTGTCCGAAATCCTGGCAACATTTACTGACTTGACGTAAGCGTTTTTGTCCGTTATCGGATGATGTGTTGATATCGTATGTAATCAGTATGTACATGAGTTAGTTTTACTTTGCAAGAAACACGGGATAGTCATCCAGATCTCCACGCAAGTTACGAGCAAGTAACATCGCCTGAATATGTGGGAGCAATCCGATTTTGATTTTCTCATTTATGAATGGGTGAATGATCTCAGATTTCTTTTTTGCCTGCCATGCAGTCAGGAATTTTTTAAGTCCTTTATCGGTAAATATTACTGAGGCTTGATGGGTATCATTGGAGTCTGTATGGATTTTAAAGTCGTTTTTATCCACTTGGCGTGTATTAATAAGGGAAATCACCAGCCTGTCCACAATATAGGCCCTCAATTCTTCCATCAAATCAAGTGCCAGGGAGTTCCTTCCCGGACGGAGCGAATGCATAAAGCCGACAGCCGGATCTAATCCCACACCTTCGAGTGCTGCTGCACATTCATTGGCTAACAGGGTGTATCCTAATGATAGCATGGCGTTGACCGGATCTGTCGGTGGTAATCTGTTTCTTGTCCGGAACGTAAAACAAGGGTCGGTATTTAGAATCAGAGAGTTGAATACTGAGAAATACGATGCAGCTCCCTCTCCCTCTATTCCGCGCAATGAGTCAGGATCGGATATCTGAGTTGATGTGACGGCCAATCTGCGTAATACCTCAGCAGCATGCTCTACTTTTTGAATATCTGGATAGTTATTATGATCTCTGACAAAGCGACGAAGTACAACACGTGAATTAAATAATTTCCCATATATGAATCGTGAAGCTATGCGGCTCTTCTCATGTTCATCGATGGAGAACTGACGAACACGGAGTAGGACATTACCATTCACAGGGCCCTGGATCCGTGATATAAACTTCCCTCGGGGTGAAAAAAAGGAAAGGGCAACTCCATTGGTCGCACATAGACGCATTACTCCCGGGCTGGCTCCTTGATAGCCAAAAGTATTGATAGCCTCAATATTGGTGATAGGAATACGAAATATTTCCTTTCCCTCACTTGATATGACAACGTTTGTGCCATCTTTACTCAAATAGGAGTCAGGAGTTGTGACGTAGAGGGTGTTAAGTAATTTTTTCATAAGATCAGGTCATCGCCTTGGATGGATTCGAGTAAGTATTTTTTTGCACTTTTCCCTTTAAGGGATGGCAAACAGTAATCATATAATGAGCAATTCTTACAGTGGCTATTTTTTATAGCTCGTGGGAGTTTGTCGGTTTTGACGATAGCATGCATTTCTTCGCTAAGTCTACAAACCTCGCTCTTTATTTCGTCTGTAATATCAAAGTATTCACGATGTCGAACCTCCCAATAGAAAATGGCTCCTTTTTGAATCTTAATTCCCAGCATCTCCTCCAGAATCATGGCTTGTGCTGATACCTGCATCCGGTCACAATCCGATATCTTTGGTTTCCCACGTTTATACTCTATGGGTAAGGCAGTGTATTGCTTACTTGATAGAATAGCTGGTTTAGATTTGGGTGCGTTTTCAAAAGGATATATCTCAATCGCATCGGCTACCCCCGATAGTCCAAGTGTGTCTGATGCAAGTCTAAAACCTCTGAGAGTAATTACCTGAGAGCCATTAGTTTCACGCAAAAAAGGATTATCTACATTTTGGTGTAGGAGACTTCCTTCGACGGTGAGCGAGTTATCAGCCCATACTTGTTCGAGTTGCATCAATGCCCATTGTCGGGGACAGAACACATAGTGCTGTATCCCCGACAATTGAAGCATTTCATACTCCGAGTATCTGTGTTGGATAGACTCTGAGCTGATTGTCATAGTTATATGATTTCGTGTATGCTTACACCCTTAGGAAGGTTTTCGGTATCTATCTCCACTTCGTAGTCTTCGAAACTACGTGGGATGTCTACACCGGGCTTCTTTGTGACTTTAACCAGATCAAATAGCTTATGAGCGGGTGCGTTACCGAGCTTTGAAGCATGTTCGAAAGCAATCAATTTGCGAGGAGCCATCAGTCCTCTGGCGGCAGAGCGATCATTGTCAAACATATTGATGAGAGCTTCCCAGAAGAGGTCAAGGTCATCGGTACCGAATCCGGTCTGATTAGCCAAATTGGCGTTGATAAAACCATGAGTAAGATAGAGTCCATATGGGACCGTGGCTTTACGGCCCATGGTGCGCTCCTTATCCTTATCACTCTCCTTGGTAACGGCCATACGTGTGATAGCATGGCTGAGACTGACCACGGGGTCTACGGAGCGTCCGAAGGTCAGTTGCACGGCTCCTCTCACTTGCCCCTGCTTGTCTTTGGTCGCTATAACAGCTCCGAAGGTGCGGATATCATAGTATTTCTCACAGAGAGCCTGCTTTGCTGCATCTTTCTGATGTGCTTTTTCAGACATAGCCACCGATTCAGTTTTGTAGATATCTTCTACACGGTTATCCAAGACAGCAGCTTCCTGAATGAAGATGTCGTAGTGGGGGACCCCTTTGCGAGAGACATCCACATAGTTGCGGATTTTGCGTTTCAGACATACGTCGGTGACGAGACCTTGACCGGTTTCTGCGTCCACACGAGGAAGATTGGCTGCATCGGGATCCCCGTTGGGATTACCATCCTGCACGTCATACAGGTAGATGAAGTCGATTCTGTTATTCAATTCTGCCATGGTTAGCGATGAATTTAGTTAAGGTTCTTATTTTTCTTTTTTTGTATAGAGATCAGCACGTTGATGATAATACCCGACGAAGAAGCGTCCCTGATCGTTTAGATCCAGATGGGACGGTAATCCTGTCGAAGGAAACTTGTCGATGATTTCCTGCTTAAGCTGTTCGTAGTAAACTCGACTTCCTTCCGAAAGTTTTTCGGAATGATGTAGGGAGAGTGATAACATGGCTGGAACTACGGCAGCAGGAGTCGCTGAGGCTGCACCCATATAGCGAGTGCGGATTGAATCGCCGGAATTGACATCCGACTGGATTTTCTCCAGAACGGCAGTTAAGCGTCCGCAGAGATATCCGGGATTGGTGTTGGTCTTGTCAAGCATAATGTCTAATGGCTTGTGGTTGTTGGTATTCTTATATTTACGATTGAGATACGCTTTTAGGATAGCCACTCTTTGTATTGTAGGTGCTATATCAGAAAGCTCGGCTCTGATTCTCTGTAGAGCACCAGTATATAAGGGGTAAGGATATGGAGTGCCGTAAATAACAGATTTGACAGTTTCATCGATAAGATTGGGTTGGGCATCAGAAATCTTTCCACCGAGCGTTATTGCGGAAATCATGGAGTACACTCCGACATAGGGACGTCTTTTGTCGAGATTTCTGGTGTTCACTATCTTCATATCTTCCATGTGTTCAAGTATCTTACCGGCGAACTCCTCCAGACTGCAGTCCATCCAAAGTACTACTGCAATTCTACCCACATTCGGAGCGAGCCCGAGAATATGGAAGCGATCTTCAAGAGTCGTTTTTATCTCTCCGGAAAATATGGATTTTAGTAGCTTTGATACTTTGACAATCTTGTCATCCAGATTAGAGGAAGACTTATCAGGTATCTCAAAGATACTAAGAAATCCATTCTCCATTTCCTCGTCGATGTCCTGCTTACTTCCACTACCCCAAAACAGTAAAATCCGATTGCCCAATCTCAACTTGTTTTTGGAATCTTTGTCAAGAAATTTTCTAATTACTGCTGAATAAGTTTCTTCCGCCTCTACGGATATCGGGGAATTGTAAGCTTGTGTCTTTCCGTAGGAGTCATAGCCTGACTTAACCTGGAAGGATACGAGAGATGCCATTGGAGAGTTGCCAGGTAGAAGAGTAGGAGTGGAGGTTCGTATAAGAGGACCTACATTTCCTGTTATAAGGCATCTGCCTATTTCATTATCACCTTCATTTTCCCCGATTTTAGTTTCGAACAGGTGGGATTTCTCAGCGATGAGAATATCTTCGGATTCCAAACGGAAGGAGAAGTTTGCTGAAATGGATTCCTCCACTTGATGATAGAGAGGATCCTCTCTCATCAATGTCTCTCGCTCTTCTATCGACCGTCTGTAAAATTTCGATAATGCCTGTATGGCCATATCGTCCGGATGTTTCTCCGCAATGGTGTGAACAATATCCACAAAAAGGGGATGGCATTTGTTACCTGTGTCACCCTTCCCAAGAACATACTTCCCGTTATCCCATAAGATGTTGGATTTAGGGGCGGAGGCCCTTTTTATACCTTTGGCTACCAGGAAGCGGGCACAATGCTTCTTGTCAATACGTTTTGATTCGAAGCGCTTGAATTGTCCATCGGAATCAATGACAATCACATTTTCAATTTCTTTCCACTCCATACCTCGTGGAGGGATAGAGTCTCTATGCGTCCGGGCATAGTCGTATAAACTTTTAAGTATCATCGTAAAATCAGCTCACTGTCTTTGTCGGGTACTATAATCACACCTTGTTCCATAACGGCACGATAGAACATAGGTGTTATGTGTTTTGGATCATTAAAATCCAAATCATAAAGCATCAGGCCGAAGTCCCGGTTCTCTTTGAGCAGATCCGGTCTATTCTTTGCGTTCTCATCAAGAAGTGTGAAAAACGCACTACATTCACGAGTCCCGAGATATGGACTTGTAAAACACTGCCCGCTTGATGCCCTGCGCTCAAACATCTCCTGATATTTCTTTGGATTTTCGTCCGGGCCGGCACAACGTGTACATTCGTTCTTCCGATTCTTAGGAGATATGTAAACCATCTTTGCATAGATCCGATATCTCACATCTCTAAGCATAAGGGAATTTTTCTGTTGGCGTTTCTCTGTGGCTATTATGGGCTGGGCATTACTTTTGCCGGCTCCGACTGCACCAATTTCATTTCGACGTATAGAGATCCACTTTATAGGATTTACGACCTCAATACGAGTAATCTCCCATTCTATTGCCGGTTTCCAGAAGATAGCCTGAAATATGTTTCTGGCTGCAGATGGAGTGATGACATCGTAACTTACACGCTCCACTTTAAGTTCAGGTCGTGTAAAGCAGGCAAGGTCACCCCAGATCTCCAGGCCATATTCTTTATCGAAAAATTGTTTGGTCTCCATTTTTTTAGATTATTAAAGTTTGCTCAATAAATTCATTTCCAGCTTTTAACCCAACGGCAGAGTCATATTGATCACGTAGCGGTATGAAATAGAACCCCGGATGTGGTTCCTCAATCAATCCCGCTACCCGGAATTCCTTAAAGATTCTTGGGGAGACATTTACACTGAATCTCCCCAATTGTCTTGCCAGCTGGCGGGATGGTCCTATATTGATTAGTTGCTGAATGAGTTTCTCTGAGTCTCCAAAGTTAACAATAATATTTAACCCGATCTCATCAATCAGGTGAAATTTTTCGGATATCTCTTCAAATTTACATGATGTCGGGAATCCTGCCATATCCACAATCCCCTCCTTATCAAAGGATGGTGTGCGAGTATATAGTTTATTGTAATACGTTTTCATTATTTCGGGAGACAACCAATCTGCATCAGGATACAGTGACAGCATATCTTTCATGGTATCCGTAGCAAACTGTAAATATCCTTTCTGCTGTGAGTTTTCCAATTGGAAAACTATTGTGTCGCCTGATTTTAGCTTACCCTCCCGATTACATCTACCGGCCGATTGCAGAATTGAATCAAGACCGGCCAATTGTCGGAATACAACCGGGAAGTCTATATCGACACCTGCCTCGATGAGCTGTGTAGAAACGACTCTTACAGATTTTTCGGGATCGGAAAGGAGTGATTTGATTTTATCAATTGTGGCGAGTATGTGTGATGAACACATGGACCGGGAGAGATGAAAGATCTCTGCGTCAGAATCCTTGGAGAGGGCGTTATATATGGCCAAAGCATGTTTACGTGAATTTACCACGCACAGAACTCGTTTATGTCTCTCAATTTCAGTGGCCAGAGATTCGTATGAGTGTAGTCGGTTTTCTATATTTATTTTGACACGACGAAGTTGGTCATGAAGCAATAATTCGTTGTCTATGATATTACGGATTATTGTTTTGTCGATTCCGTTTAGTGTCGCACCATTACAACCTTTGTGTTGGCCGTCAAGCACCGGTTGGCTGGCTGTGCAAAACAGGAAGGATGTGCCAAATATTTTTACGTATCCCCTCAGAGCATTGATTATTGGTTGCATAAATGTCAGAGGAATTGACTGAACTTCATCCAGAATTACAATGCTGTCTACAATAGAGTGAAGTTTGCGACAAGCCGAGGGGCGATTTGAAAATATTGACTCGAAAAGTTGAACATTGGTAGTCACCACAATTGGTGCATCCCAATTCTCGCATGCCAGTTGAGAAGATATACTATTTTCAGCGGTACTTGACTCTACGTTGACAGCACTATGATGTTCAATCACATTTTCGACTCCAAATATTTCACGTAAAATCTTTGCGGTCTGAACGATAATACTGGTGAATGGTATAGCAATTATTATCCTCTTCTTATGAAATGTGATTGCATGTCGTAAAGCCCATATGACGGAAGCAATTGTTTTACCTCCACCGGTAGGAACCGTTAAGTTGAAGAATCCGGGCTCCATCAAACCGGCTTCATCACATTTTAACTGAATGGTGTTGCGCAATTGATTTATATGCGATTGTGGTAACGATTCAAGGTGTTCTCTATATTTG
>JAIDPP010000161.1 GCA_029062725.1 Muribaculaceae bacterium
CCGCATCCTCACGAATGATTGAATACGCGGGCGGCCTCTCGCCGCGGAGCTCCTTCTCACCCAGACGCTCGTCTGCGGCATAGAAATTGGCGAATGCTCCATCTACATTCGACCCGTGGGCGTTCATATCACTTACCACACGACCCTGAAGGGTGCTTCCGGCCTCCTGTGCGTAAGTCACCACGGCATTGTTGATGGCGGCCTGCTTGCCTACATTCTTGGATTTGCTCTTTGATGAGATTCCCTCCACCTCGTGACCGTCCTCCCCGAGGTTGTTGAGGCGGTCGTAATGCTCGGCGAGCGACACCTCGAGGGTATGGCTGCCCAATACCTCCCATTTCCCTTTCTTATACTCCTTGAGCTTCTGGCTGAGCTCCTTCTTACGTGCCTTCTCAAGGGCTTTGTTTGCAGCCTCCGAATAAACGGGAACCATCAGCAGCATGGCCACGAGGCCTACGATAAGTCTTTTCATGTCTGTCTGTTTTAAGTTGTTGTTATGTTGTATTGGTTATCACTTTATTATCATAGCGAGGAGTTTCACTGCCGGGGGGAGATCTGAAGGTTCATGGCCCTGACTCCCATCTTCTCGTCGTTATGGCGAGTCTTCACGAGCCATTTGTTGAAATCCACCGATTTCATCACCGGCAATCCATCGCCGGCCTTCATCACAGGCCGGGAATAATACTCCGGCGAGAAAATAACATACATACGGTTATACTCCACACGGTCGGGGGCCGTCAGAACCATCTCCTCCACAGGTACACCGTATTTATCGCCCCCCCGGTCTTGCTCCCGGCTGAAGAATATATACTCCTTTCCTTTGCTGACAGGGATACGTGTCTTAGTGTCGCGCGGATAAGGGAGGAGAAGATAGACATTCCCCTCTTCATCTTCGAGAAATACAGTCACGAAGCCGTCCTCCGCCCCCCGGAAATAGAGATACATATCATCGCCGTCACGGAACATGTTGTCGGCATGACGCAGATCTGTACCGTTCCGCAGCACGCTGGCCTCAAACTGCGCCGAGGCGTTGGAGATCTCCTTCGCTTTCCCCTTCACACGGCATTTCACTATCAGGTTGGCTTGTGCGTCATGAGAAAACTCATATTGCGGCTCGCCGTCATCGGCGATCCATTCCCCCTTAACCTCTGTGGAGGAGAGGGCAAGGAAATCGTTCTTCTCCCGGTTGCCCGAGATACGGTCGGTCTGGAGGATATCCTGCGACACGATCGTGCCGAACTTGCGGGCAAGGGCATCCACACGTGCCTGCTCGGCCGCCAGACGCATACATTCAGTCTTAGACTTGGTTCCGTCATCGTAATAAGTCGATTCACCGCTCACGCTCACTATATCGGAAGCATGGCAGAGAAAGACCACGGCCGACAGCATTACGGTCAGTATTAGCTTCATATTTCTACGGTCTGAGTTTCTTGTCGCCCCAGATGTCGCGCATTCTTCCCGAAACGCTGGTACGCGGAGTCTGGAGTTTACGATTCACTGTAAGGGAGTTTTTCTTCACCTGTTCCTCCACGTATGCGCTCAAGTCCTTGAGGGTAACGTTCCCCTTTGTATCCTGAAGCTTCTTGAGAAGGTAGTAGGTAAATATTCCGTGGTTCTTCTCCCTGTAGGGTAATGCCGTCTCCTGATCGCTGGCGGCACTGAGCACGAACATATTTCCCCGCGGCTCCGAAACCCTCGGCTTGAGCGCCACGCCACGCGCCTCGGCAAGCATTCCGCCCTCGCGGGTGGCGCCGCTGAAGCATGCATCAAGGAATACCATCACGTTGTCAGCTCCCATTGAGGAGAGATCGGAGTAGAGTTTCTTCAGTGGGAAGGAAGTGGCGGTGGTGAAACCGTCGCCATCAACCGGCAACAGATATGCCTCTTTGTTTCCTTCATCGGGGAAACCGTGACCCGCGTAATAGAAGATGACATCCACATTGTCGCCCAATGCATCGACAAGCTGACGGAGTTTGCGCAGAGCACCCATCATCTCGGCATAGGTAACATTTTCGTAGAGCATAACCTGACTCTCGGGAACGCCGAGGGTCATCGTGCAGTAACGCGAGAAGGTCTCTCCGTCGTTGAGGGCAGATTCCACATCGGTCACCTGCTTATAATCCTCGTTAGCGATAATCAAAGCTACGGTCTTATCGGCTTTACGGCTTGTCAGCGGGATATTCTCATCCACATCGCTCTTGGCGCGCAACACCTTCTGCTTCGAACCGGACGACCTGTTGTCGGCTGTATGCCGGCCGACATTCCCCTTATTGAGATATGACTGAAGATCGATGGTGACATCCGTAAAGTCGTAATCGGCGGCCTGTGCAGCGTCGTATCGGTAGCTCTTTCCGGCCGAGGTGACAAGTTCCACGGAGGCTATCGCCACGCGGTTGTCCTTGATGAAATATTTCGGATTCCGGAGCTGGATGGTATTCCAGTTCGACTTGAAGGCCTCAGCCTCCTTGTTCTTGAGCGGCACCTTCACCACTATCGGCCCCATCGCGGAGTTGATGCGATAGCTTTCGTTCTCCACATCGTAAGGCTCGAGAGTAAGGTCGGAGATGCGCAGACGGGATGCATATTTCTTCAAATAATCGGTCTCTGCCTTCTTGCAGAGCATCTGATACTGCTGATATACATTCTCCTGATTCACGCGCTTCTCATAGTCCTCAATCTTCTCGAATTCTCCGCGCTTGGTCCAGGAGGCGAGCTCCTTCTCCACGTAGCCGCGGGCGAACTCCTGAAAGTCGGGCACTTTCGTGGCCGTCACGGTCGCTCCGGTGTTCTCGTTCATCGTTATCGACTCCGGCATTCCGTTGATTGCCATCGGAGCCATACCGATAGCCTGGAGACGCACGTTCACCCCGTCGAGACGATCCTTGTTGCCAAGACATCCGTAGGTGGTGGCAAGAGCCTTTAGGTATTTGGGATTGGTAGGATCGTTCTCCACCACGGTCTCAAGACGGCTCACCGCGCTGGAAAGATAGGCCTGGGCCTGACGCGAATAGCGCTTGGAAGTCTTCTCGTCGCCCTCCATCAGGGCCTTGTTATAGTAGTCCGCTCCAAGGTTATAGTAGCAGAGGGCGAGATGCTGGTTCACCGGAAGACTGTTGGGCTTCATCTCATACAGACGCTGATAGATATCTATGGCAGAGGCGAAATTTCCCTCATCCTCGAAGAGACGTCCCTGAAGGTTGAGCAGCTGCTCGTTCTCGGGCTGAAGCGCCAGTCCTTTCGTCACCATCGGCTGCATCAGGTCGTTGCGTCCCGCGTCAAGACAGTTCTGAAGAGCCAGCATCAGGAGGTTGTAGTTGGCCGGATATTGCTCGACGGCTGCCGTGAGTTTCTCCACACCGCGCTCCGGGCATTTGGCATTGATGCAAGCCTGGCCGAGAAAGAGACTGACCTGTTCGCGCCGGTCGTTGGCGCCGGTGTTTAGGTATTCCTCAAGATATTTCACCGCGTTCTCATAATCACCCTTGTTATAGGCCCCCGACGCCGCGCAATATACCAGCGAGGGATAAAGTGAGGAATCGGAATTTCCGAAATTAAGGTCGCGCAGATCCGGATCAAGGCGCATATCTACGTATGCGGACGCGAAGCGGCTCATCTCCTCCATATTTCCTCTGTTGGAATAGAACACTGATCCTTTACGGAGAAGGTCGCTGAGGTCGAGAAGGATGCCCTTGAATCGGGTACGGTCGGTCTCGCCGATCTCAGGAGAAGCCAGCGCAGCCCTCACCTTCCCGTACACATCTATGACAGCCGGATAAAGCTCCTCTTCGGTCACTCCGTCATATTGAATGAATTTAAGATTTTTGTAGCCATCCGAAGCGGCGTCCGTCAGACGCTGCCTCTCCGGATCTTCAACCGGATCGGCCACCTGTGCGTTGTCAGTCTGCATCGCCGCGAGACCAACGGCAACGGGAGCCGTGAGGGCTGCGGCAATAAGGATGGATACACTAAGATATTTGATTATCTCTTTTCTCATTGTCGATGGTCTTAATAAGCGTCTATAAAGGTCAGTTCGAGAGTGATACGGCGATGTTCGCTACCTTTGTCTTTGCTGACATTCACCTCATAACGATAGTCGGTATCCATATCCTTGAATCCCTTCACGTTCTTGTTCAGGTAATCCTTAACGCCCATAGCACGGAGGAAGGCAAGCTGCTCGTTCTCCTTGATTCCGTTCTTGGCATCAACTGTTACTGTCTGCAAACGGCCGTCGATATAGACGGGTTCCTCCTCGAATTCACCGTAACTGCCGTCGTAAGGGATTCCACGAACGATAGGAGTGGCGTCGGCCGTTCCGAGAAGGCGGACCTTCATCTTCTTTCCCCCGCCCAGATACTGCGCGAACTCTCCCTCGAATGCCTGCTTCACGATGTTAAGCATCGAGGAGGCGGCACCGGATTCCTCCACGTGATATTTCCCGGGGCCGAAGTCTTCCGAGACCGAGAATTCCGGATCCACCGTATAGGTTACGCTCACCTGATAGTTGAGTATCTTGTCGCCGTTGGCGTTATAGTCGGGCACAACCTTCGAATCTACGGCTATCTGCGTGTGGTCGGAGATAACGTTCATGTTCTTGGCCTCTTCCACCACCTTTTCTCGGAGTTCCTGAAGCTTGAGCTCCTCCATCTGCTGCTGCTGGAGCATTTCGAGGGTGATGGCATCGTCGGCCGCCATATACTGCATATCCTTGCGCTGGCGGTTATCATATATATAGCTCTTGCCGTCGGCTCCGTTGGTCACCTTGGCATACACGATCTCGAATGTATCATCGGGAAGGATGCCGTACATCACATCGCTGAGTGAAAGATCACCGGCGTTGTGGAAAGAGGTCACGTCGGACTCCGGCACGGGGAGGTATATGGTCGGCATCGAATCGAAATTGAGGGCGAGCACACCGTTGGCGCGGTCGTATGAACCGAGGCTCATAGTGGCTCCGGCAAGGAGATCGCCGGCGAAGCCTGTGGCCAGTTCATCCTCGAAGAGACGGCGCTGGCGTGCGCGGCTTTCGTCGTTGACACGGGCGCGATACTGATCCATAGTCTCGCCGGGCATCATCTTTAGCCATTCATCCATCTTGCGGTCAACTTCGTCGGCTATAAGCTTATTGTAGAAGGGCTTCAGATAGGGCAGACGGATGGCGTCGATGGCCAGCAGGGTCGGGAAAGTAAGGATTGTGTTGTTATCGCTGTCGGCTATGAATTCCACATCGAAGATACCGGGCGCCTTTCCCTTGTAGTTCTGACGGTCGCTGTCGCGGAGAAGATTGACCACGGTAACGGTGTCGTCGGATGTAACCACTCCCACATATTTGCCGTCAAGGTTGTAGGCGAAGGCACGCGCTTCACCAAGATCGTCCACCATTTTGCGAAGCTCGAAACTGCGGGTGTTGTAGAGCGAGAGAAGACCGTCATCGGTAAGCACTCCAAAATCTGAATTGTCAGGACTAAAAGAGACATCGCTGACTTTCTCATCGAATTTAAGCTCCTTCCTTATGCGCTTCTCCTCGAGGTTATAGATGATGACCTTGTCCTTGCCTACGGCGGCGAGATAGTAGCCGTTCGGACTCACGGCCATTCGCTCCACCTCGAAAGGAACATTCTGAATCTTTGCTATACTCTCGAATTTACGCGGCTCAAGAAAATAAATTCCGTTTCCGGCAGCAACCATTATCGAACGCGCGTCAGGAGCGTATGTTACGGCAGTCGGGACGCCGTAACGCTTAGCATCGAACTCCTTCAGTTGGCGCCCAGCCTCCAACGTCTTGTAGAAACGGGCCGACCTTTCCCCTTTCTTGCTCTTGAGAATCACTCCTAAATTAACGCCCGAAGGATTGATTTTCATCCCCGTTATGCTGTCCTTTCCGTGATAGACCACATCGCCGCGCATGGTGGTGACATCGGTAGGATCTGCAGCATATACTGTTGTCTGGTAGTTATCGATAATCCTTACAGGGTATTTATGGCGGAAGCTGTAATGCTGTTCCCGCAAGGTGTTCCCGTCGGTGTCCTGCCCGAGTACTGTAAAGGGGCTGACCAGACACATGGCTCCAAGAAAAGCCCGAAGAATCAGATAAGGTTTTCTCATTTTATAAGATCGTTAAGTTAATTTCGTTTTATGGAATAGGATAAGGTAGGACGTCAGAGAGTTGTGACGAATACCGGAAGATCTCCGGCACCGTCGGAAGCGGTACCGTTCTGCAACGCCTTCTGAGCCTCTTCGATCACACGGTCGATGTCATATTGGCAGTTGGCCATTATGATAAGCTGCTTCTCCTCCTCCGGAATGGCCGGGAAATGCTCGCGCGACATTGTCTGGCGCGGTAACAGCACGTAGCTTCCTGCCGGCTGTCCCAACGGGGAGATCTCAAGGACGCCATCTCCCTTCAGTCGGATGATATTGAAATATACAGGAAAGGAAAGAGTATTCTCGACTTTGAATCCCAAGCCTCCTTCGCGCAGACGTGCACTCGTTAGAGTGACCGGGGACTCATCTCCGGAAACGAGTCTTCCCCCCTTTATCAGTCCGGCAAGACACGCACCCAGGGTGGCGGCATCAAGCTCCATGCCGTCTCCCTCGGGATCATAGACAGCCAAAGAGCGTCTCACCATTCCCTTCTCCACATACACCTTCTGGTCGCCCTTCTGCTCCTTGCGGCCGAGCTGCATCCGGGATGCGACATTGGCAGTGTTGTCGGAGGCTACACCCCTTGCATCGATAAGAAGGCGCGTCACACTTGTTTTTCCCGTCTTTATGGAGGAATAGATACGTTTGTCAACAGTATTGAGGATCTCGACCTTACCTCCGGACGGAATGACAAGCTGGTCCGTAGGCTTGAGGGTCATTCCCTTGGTGAGCGCGCTGCTCTTCCCGCCGCTTTCGACAGTGACATTACCTACCACATTATGCACAGTATAATGGGCCGATGCGGCGACAGATGAGAGAATCATCAGCAAAACAGAAAGTAGTCGTAGTATCATAATTACCTATTTATATTTTCTCCTGACGGGAATGTTTCCTCATCGCGGAGATTCTTTTTCTTATTATATCAATCAGACATACCGTGCCGTTCCATATATCGACAGCGAACAGCCCGAACGCTATCATCAGCAACGCCTTCGAGAAATCAGCCACAATCCCCTTATCGACATATAGCCAGTAGCCTGTCCTCACAAGCAGATAAAGAAGACCTAACTGAAGGAGGCGCAGCACGAGTCCCTTGATACCCGAGGTGATTCCGATGGCTCCCAACACCATCAGGTAGCATATTGCCACTGCCACCGCATTAGCTACGTATCCCGGGAAACGATTGAGCTCCGTTCCGTCAAGAATGGTGCTCAGCGCGTAGGCATGTATCTCAAGTCCGGAGATTCCCCGTCGCAAAGGTGTCGGATAAACGTCACCGGCCTCTCCCTTGCTACCCATGAGTACAATCCGGTCCGTGAACTCCTCGGCTCGCTCGATCATCTCGTCGTGACCGATGGTCTTCAGCTCCTTCGAGGGGTAAGAGATCAATGCTGTCCTCACCTCTTCGCTGTTCCAATCCATATTCACCTTATACCCCCCCGCGGCAGCCGCCGCCATAGGGAGGGAGGGCAACGAGCCCCCAGCAACCATCGGAAAACTTTCAACATATTCCCGGATTGTAGTGCCGGAGCCGGAGGTCGGAAAGTTCACCACACCGTAACTCACATTCCGCAGACTGTCATAAAAGAATGGCCGGTCAGTGATTTCAAATCTTCCTCCCTTTTCTCCGACTCCCAAGGGAAGCACCAACGAGGGGCACAAGGAAAGCGTTTCAAGCAGCACGCTGTCGTTGTCTCCCGGAAGCTCGAAATTTATATCAAGTACCACTGCCTTAGGGCTGCAGAGGGATAGCACTGAAAGCTGCTCCACTATCTCCCCACGGTTGCTGTTGCCGATGTCGAGCATTACTATCCTGTCCTCAAGATTCCTTACAGGACGGCCATCGGCTATCTGACAGAAAAGATCCGCCATATTGAAATCCGTCTTATCGCTTGGAGCGAAAAAAGAGGTCAGTGTAGCGGCGAAGGGAGCTGAGACCAGATAAGAGAGAAGAAAAGCTATAGCTGTTATGCCGGCTGCCTTAAGCAGTGTCTGTAATTTCATTATTGCATGTCAAAATCACGCAAATTTAATAAATTTATTTATTCTCACCAAATTATACTTTTTGATTCGCTCGTGCCTTCGGAGTCTGCATAAAGACAGGCGCCATCCTTTCGAATGGCGCCTGTCTTTAATGTCTAACTATATTTGATTCGATGTTCTTACATGAAGTTATCGGAGGGGACGCCATTTTTAATTCAGGCTTCCCTCCCGAATCCCTTATCGCGGGATCAATCCCCGGCCTCGAATTTATAGATGTTGTTCTTGATGCGGGACGTACCGAGGAGCATCTGCACGAGATTGGGATTGACGAGCTGGAAATACTGCTGCTCATATTGCTGCTCGTTATAGGGGAAGTTCTCCTTCTTCTTACCCATCACCTGATATACATAGATACCGTCGTCGCCCTTTACGATCACAACCTTCTTGTCGGCCTTCGATCCGTAGATCTTACCCATGACGGCTGCGTCGCGCACCTTGGGATTCGAGCCGAAGCGGAAGCTTTCGATTGTAGTCGGCTCTACGCCCATTGCCTGAGCGGCACTCTGGATGCTCTGGGTCTTCTTGCTGTATTTCTCCATCAGCTTGTCGCCGGCTTTCGAACGTCGCGCCTGCTCGGTGAGATACTGGTTCACGTCAGGATTGCTGAGAGGAGTATAGTCATCGTAGGAGCTGTTGACTGCCACGGCATAAAGCATCGGGTTGGTTGCGCTCTTGGCCTCATAGATATGACTCACCTCTCCGGGTTTGCCGTCGATCATCACCCAGCGAACCACCTGACGGCTCTCCGGGAAATAGGAGTTCATACCCATCATGCGGGGAACGGCCGGGCTGCTCTGAGTGAGGCTGTAACGCTGAAGCATGAAGCCTGCTTTCTCCGCATTCTTGACGAAGTCCTCCGCGGTCTGGTTCTCGGCAAGGAATTTCTCAAGTTTAGCGCGCTCGTCGGTGACGGTCTTGGCGCTGGGACCGAGCACATAGTTCACTTCGTCGTAATCGTAGATGGTCACGGGAGCATTCTGCTTCACAAGCGAAGCCATTACCATACCCTGGGCACCCTCGTTGAGAGTGATATACTTACCACCTGCGTTAACGAGGCTGTCGAGAGTCTCCTTGGGAAGAGCGTTGGTCGCACCCTGCGCAGTATAGAGAGGAATCCACTGGTTAAGCTGAGGCATAACGCTGTCAGGAGAGAACCGCACCGTAATGGAATCGGCGGGAAGACCGGAGTTGAGCTGCGAGAGGATCTTCTTTCCGAGATCCACGGTCTGGGCCATAATCACGTTCACCTGCACAGAGTCAACCTGCTGCGTGCGGCCCGTCACCTTTACGGCAGTGAAGCCCTGCATGTTGGAGCTGACGATCTTCACGCTGTCGCTGGAGCCGTTGAGGATGAACTCCTTCATTGCTCCTGCCGGAAGATCGGAAGCGCGGAGGCTGTGGTGAGTAAGGACAACGCCCTCTTTCTTCAGGTCCTTGGAAAGCTGCGACGCGCTGTCAGTCTGCATGGCGGCAACAGTACGCTCCGCGAGCTGACGACATTCCGCGAGGTCTTTCTGCGAAGGAGCGATGCTTACTGCGATAAAACTTACATCTTTTGTGGCCTCATCAACCTTGAATTCTCCTTTCTTCTCCTCGTAGAGTTTCTTGAGGTCAGCGTCGCTCACGGGGTATTCCTTGGCATCAAGTGTGCCGTAGGGGAGATAAGCAAGCTCAACCTGAGCCGTATTCACGTAATCGTTATAAAGAGCCTTCTTATCGAGTTCGTTGGCCTTCACGCTGTTCTGGAGGATACGGGCATAGACCATACGCGAAATATCGGCTTTCGAGCTGTTCTCGGCGGCGAGCCATAGGCGCTGGTAAGGCTCCATCTGCGCATCGGTCATACCGTTACGTTTGGGATT
Organism: Muribaculaceae bacterium; assembly: GCA_029062725.1. Classification (GTDB taxonomy): domain Bacteria; phylum Bacteroidota; class Bacteroidia; order Bacteroidales; family Muribaculaceae; genus Lepagella. The sequence continues at coordinate 10,047 of JAIDPP010000161.1, forward strand.
GAAGATAACCTCGTAGGCCTGCTGGGGCGTCTGCACAGAGAGTCCGGCCTGATTAAGCTGCGCGACAAGCCGCATCACATCCTGATTCTGCGGGTTCTCAAGCATGTAGTGGCGTAGGAGATTGCCTGTCACGTGAATGCCGGCCTTCTCGGCGGCGTTGAGCAGAAGCTGCTCCTGAATGAGGCTCTGGATAGCCATCTCGGGAAGAGTCTGGGTGTCGAAATTCGCTACGCTTGCCGGGTTCTGGCGGCGTGCCTCTTCGAGCTGCTGGTTGAGCTCTTCGCGTTTCTGCTGATACTCGGTGATGTCGATCTTTGCCGACCCTGCCTTAGCCACGGTAGTGTGGTCGCCGAAAATGTTGCGGCTGTTGGTTAGGGCGTCGCCGATGATGAAGGCTAAGAGTGCCAAGCCGATCACTACGATCAGCAAGCCCGATTTGCTTCTGATTTTCTCTAATGTTGCCATTCTTTTATGTTGCTGTTTAATTGACTATGGATGAATTGCATATATTTACCG
>JAIDPP010000162.1 GCA_029062725.1 Muribaculaceae bacterium
CGGTGCTGGACTTACTTGAAGATTATATATTGCCGACGCGGGCTATACTTGCTGCATATCGACCAGTTTCTTATAGATTCCGTTGAGAGCGATCAGCTCCTCGTGGGTGCCGAGTTCCGCGATGCGGCCCTCATGTAGGACACATATCTTGTCGGCGTTCATAATGGTTGACAGACGATGTGCCACCACGACAGTGGTGCGGTTTTTCATCAGGGTGTCGAGAGCCTGCTGCACGAGGCGTTCGCTTTCGGTGTCGAGCGCGGAAGTGGCTTCGTCGAGAATAAGGATTGCGGGATTCCTGAGCAAGGCCCGTGCTATGCTTATCCTCTGGCGCTGTCCTCCGGAGAGACGGCATCCGCGGTCACCCACAAGAGTGTCGTATCCGTTCTCGGTCTCCATTATGAAGTCGTGGGCGTTGGCGATCCTGGCGGCCTCGATCACCTCCTCCTTTGTGGCGTCCGGCTTTCCGAAGACAATGTTGTTATAGATCGTCTCATTGAAGAGAATCGCTTCCTGATTCACGTTTCCCATTATCGACCGGAGGTCTTTTATCCGGAACTGCGTGATATCCCGGCCGTCAATCAGTATCTCTCCCTCGGGGATGTCGTAGAAGCGCGGGATAAGGTCGAGCAATGTGGATTTTCCGGAACCCGACTGGCCGACTATCGCCACCGTCTCTCCGGGAGCGATTTCGAGATCGATGTCCTGAAGCACATCGCGGCTGCCGTCGTAAGAGAATGAAACGTTGTTGAAGGTGATCGCCGGCTTATGTGTCTTCGGCACGGGCAACGGCGTCACCGGATCTTTGATGGGGTTTTCAGCGTTCAGTATCCGGTCGATGCGTTCGAGCGCGGCCATACCTTTCTCGATAGTGTAGCCGGTTTTGGCGAGTTCCTTAGCCGGATTTATGATGTTGTAGAACATCAGCAGATAGAAAATGAACATCGATGCGTCGATGAAGGCGTGTCCGCTCAGGATCAGGGAGCCTCCGAACCAAAGGATGGTTGCCACGGCCGCGATTCCGATAAACTCGCTCATCGGGTGAGCCAGCGAGAGACGTCGGCCCACGCTGTTGTTGACACGGTAGAATCGCCCGGTAAGCGCTTTGAAGCGTCGTTCCATCACTCCCTCGGCATTGAAGGCTTTCACCACCCTCAGCCCTCCGATTGTCTCCTCGATGTTGGATAGAATTGTTCCGCTGAGTTGTTGCGCCTCTCGGGAGCCGGCCTTAAGTTTCTTGCCGACCAATCCCAAAAGCGAGCCGAACACCGGAATGGCTATAAAGACGAAGATGGTCAGCTCCCAGCTGACGTAGATCATCACGGCCAGAGAGACGAGGATTATCATAGGGAACTTGATGACCGATGCCAGACTCGACATGACCGACACCTGCATCTCGCGGACATCGGTAGTGGCGCGTGAAATTATGTCTCCTTTCCGCTCGTTGGTAAAGAATCCGATCGGGAGGGAGAGGATCTTGTCGTAAAGGGTGTCGCGGATATCGCGCTCCACGCCGTTGGAGACAGGCGTCATGAACCATTCGGCGCCATATCCGAAAAGGACCTTAATAAGGGTGAGCCCGACAAAGATAACGCAGAGGAGGGCCAGGGCGCTTGAGGCGCCGTGGAGTTTCATGAAAGTGGTGATGTAATAATAGAAATTATTCACCACAGCATCGTTGAGATTGCCTGCCGAGACCTCCATATAGGTGTATTCCTTAGTGTCGATGCTGAACAGCACGTTGAGAATCGGCATGATGAAGGCGAAGGAGAAAACGGTGAAGAGGGTGTTGAGGATATTGAAAATCACACTCAGCACCACATTCCATTTATATTTGGAGGCAAAGCGCAGAACAAATCTAAAGAAATCTTTCATATTCGTCAGGGATTCCCGGCGTTTGGAGGCATCCGGATGCAAAGTTAGCAAAATTTTTTTAATCCGCGAGCGTGTGGGTCGGGGCCATCGGCCGTGACGGCGCAGGTGCGTCAGAGGTGCGACAGCTGTTCTGCCGCTTTGTTTCCGAAGTAGGCGTCAAACATTTCCCGGGTCCGTTTCCATCGGCGGTGGCTCCAGAGCCAGTATTGGGGTGCCTCCCGGATATTCCTCTCGAGGAGCTGGAAATATATACGGGAGGGTTCGAATACGGGCATCTTCTTTATCTCCTCCGTTATAGGGATGATTTCCGCCCTGTAATATCCTCGGCGTGGGCGCGAGATATGGAGGTAGAATACCTCGGCGTCAAGAAACCGCGAGATTCGCTCCGGGCCGGTATAGGCGTTGGTCTCATGGTTGAGAAAATCCACGAAGAGATGCACGTTCAGGCTCGGCGCCTGGTCGGCGATATATCCGGTCACGGAGGGTATTCCCTCACGCTTCCATCCGATGAGGGAAGGGAGGATGTCGTTCATGGCTATGTTCTCGGCCTTGAAGCGTGTGCGCAGACGGGCGAAGAATTTATCCGATCCCCGGTTTTCAAGCGGATGGTAGATCTGTGCCGCTACCCCGTGGCCGCTAAGGAATATCGGGAAAGAACTGATCCATTCCCAGTTACAGTAATGGCCCAGCATCAGAGAGCAGTTGCGGCCTCGCGCCATCGCCTCGTCGATTTTCTCCGTTCCGACGACTATCAGATGCTTCCTGATAAACTTTTCCGACATTGAATAGAGTTTTACGGTCTCTACGAAATAATCGGCCAGGAACCGGTAGAACCCCTTCTCTATTTCGTGGAGTTCCGCTGCGCTCTTCTCCGGGAAAGATGATGCGAGGTTTTCGCGGACAACCTTCACCCTGTATCCGACCACGCTTCGCGCCAGCCATGCCAGAGTGTCGGCGAATAGATAAAGGGCCTTGAGCGGAAGGAGGGAGAGGGGGGCGAATACGGCTGTCAGACCCCAGTATGTCAGTCTTTCGGATATTTTCATCAGATACTTGATTCCTTTTCGAGATCTCTTCTCCTTCTGCCGAAGATCTGCGGGCGCACGATCCATTTACGCACGCAGAATCCCAGTGTCCACCATGCTCCGGCCAGGATCCACAGGTTGCGGTATTCCGTGGCAACATCGGCGAGCGACGAACCGTTGGAATTCATCTTTATGAATCCCTCCACGCCCCATGTCGAAGGGCAGACGGCTGAAAGTGCTTTCCACACCTCCGGCATAGCGTAGCGGGGCCAGATAAGGCCGGAAAGGAAAAGGAAGAGGACAGAGGTGAATACCCAGGAGACGAAAACCTCTTCGCGCTCGGTCACCACGGCCTGATATGTGTAGCCCACCCCACAGGCGGCGAGGACCATAGGCATGAGGAAGATCACCTCCTCCAGGAAATTGCCGGCCATCGGAAAGCGGAACATCAGCGGCACATAATGGATAAGGAATATCATGGGGAGAGCGATGATCGTGATGTAGCATAGGGCTTGCGCCACCATGGTGCTCAATACTGAAGGCGCGATATTGACCGGGTTGTAGCCCACCAGACGCGGGTTCTCCTTCTTTGCGCCTCCGGCCATACCGATAGCCAGCACCAGCACCTGATGGAGGATAAGGATAAGGACTCCGGGCATGATGAATGAATCGAAGCCGCTCCGTATATTACCTAAGGATACGTCGCGTATCGGAAGTAGGTCGCCGGTCACGATAGTGGCGGCCAGAGGCAATTCCTCGTTGATATCCTTAGTCAGTAGTTCGGATCCCATCTCCTGCATTACGTTGGTGGTTGCCATGAGGAAGCCACGGTATCTGATGAGAAGAGCCATGTCGCTGTAGAACACCGTTTTGCCCATCTCGCCGCGACCGACGGTCTTTGCGAATCCCTCGGGAATCTGAAGGATACCATAGACCTTATGCTCGTTCATGGCGCGGCGTGCTTCGGGGAGATCGGCGGCATATCCGAGCACGCGCACTTCATCGCAGGCGTCGAGCATACGGGTCAACTTGCGGCTCAGCGACGTGCGGTCGCTGTCGATTACCACTATCTCCACCTCCTTCACCAGCTCCGGGTTATAGATCAGCGAATATATGATCGGATAAGCCAGAGGGAGAAAGAAGAAGAAGAGAATGAGGCCCTGGTCGTGGAAGACGAGTTTGAACTCATGGCAATAGACCAGGAAGAAATTACGGAATCCTTGTTTTATCTTTCTAAGCATAAAGTCTCTGTCGAAGTGCAACCGACCGGCGGTTGAGGGTTTGAGATTTTCTGCGGCGCCTTTCCGAACGGGAGTCGCCGCAGGGAATGAAAGTGGTGTCTGTTACGGAGCATAGACCGGATCCTTCATCTCCTTCTTTATTCTCCACAGCACTGTGAAGGGGAGGATCATGAACACGATATATGCGGCGAACCACACGCGGGAATAGTAAAGGTCGATACCGTTGAGGGCCTGATCCGCGTATATGAGGAAGTTATAGCGGATTGGGAGGATATAGCTGAAGATACCTATGGCGCCATACATGCTCTGCACCGGGAAAGAGAAGGCGGCCAGAGAGAAAGCGAGGATTCCCAGCAGGGAGCATATCGAAGCCGAGAGGCGCAGGTTGGGGAGAACACCGAACACGAAGATGGCGAACCCTTGACAGGCGAGCACGAACATCAACTCCGACATGAACATTATCCACCATTTCCCTTGCATCGTATATCCGTTATATTTATATAGCCAGGAAAGCATGAAGCAAGCCACGATCCACCAGATGATTGTCTGCGGCAGAATCTTGGCGAAGATCGCCTTATATATAGAGCCGTCGGCCATCTGCAGCAGTCGCGTCGATGTGGCGTATTTTATCTCCTGACCCAGACTGAATACGGTCATCAGGAATATAAGCAGCTCCAGAAGACAAGGCACGAATGAATTGGAGAGATAGATACCGTAGTTGAGACAGGGGTTTCCTATCCCGCGCACCTGAATATTTACCGGCTGGAGCATGGGGGCGAGCGCCTCAGCGTCGGCTCCTACGGAGTTGGCGATCTTCATGGCCATTCCCGCTTTGGTATATACTGCCGTGGTCTTGAAGGATTTGAAGAGCATCGAGCCTGGCACGAAATAGGTCATGTTGGTGTAGAAGGTTATCTCCGGTTCGCGCCCCGCGAGGAGGTCGGCCTGAAAATTCTCGGGGATAAGGAAGAAGCCGTAGATCTCACCTTTCTGAAGCGATTTTCGGGCTGCGGAATAGCTGTTAAGGGTCTGCGAGATATTGACGGCCTGCATCCCGGAGAGCGACTGAGTGATCTGTCGCGAGAGGGAGGTTCCGTCGCGGTCAACCATCGCCGCCGGGATACGGTGTGGGAGTCCGCTCTCCATCATCGAGGTGATGAAGAGGAACATGAATAGTGGTATGCCGAAGAATCCGAACCAGTAGATAGGGCGTCGGACAATCTGCACCAGGCTCCGCAGGCCTATTGCGAATATTCCTTTATCCAATTTCATTTCTTTACTCCTTCATAGAGAGCCGACATGCCGGGGCGGAAATTCTCCACCGGTTTCTCGGGGCGTGCCTTGATCTGGAAAGTGCGGGCGTCATAGTCGCCGGTGGCCTTGGTGGCCTGCCAGTTGGCGTAAGTTCCGAGATCCTTTATATAGAACACCTTCATATCGACAGTCTTGTCGAGAGCAGGGATACGGACCTTGAGCACCGAGCCGGTCTTGATATCCTTGAGCAAGGTCTCGCGGACATTGAATACCACCCAGTGGTCGTCCTTCTGGAGGGTCATCATTGGCGCGCCGGTGGCAACGAGTTCGCTGACGTTGGGATATATCACGGTGATCTCGCCGTCGCAGGGAGCGAGGAGATACTGGTCTTCAAGAAGTGCGTTGACCTCCTTCACGCCGCTTCGAGCGGCGTTCACCATCGAGCGGGCGGCCTCCTTATCCTCTCTTTGGGCTCCGGCCTTTGCTAACTCATATTGGCTTTTCGCGGCGGCCTCTCCGGCCACTGTGGCATCGTATGCCGCCTTCGCCTCATCGCGTTTCTGCGCGCTCACGACTCCCTTCTCGAAGAGGTTCTGCATGCGGTCGTAGGTCTTCTTGGCGATTCCTGTGGCGGCCTGTGCCTGAGTCCAGAGGTCGCGAGCTCCGTTTATGATCTGTGTGCGTGTTCCCGCATCTACCTTGCTTTCGCCGGCCTTCGCCACATTCTCCATAGCCTTGGCCTGCTCCATGCGGGCATCAACGAGGGTAGAGACGATTTTCACAAGGGTGTCGCCTTCATGGACGCGCTGTCCTTCCTCGACATAGATTTCCGCCACACGCCCCGGTAGTTTTCCGGAGATGCGGATTTCAGTGGCCTCTCCCTGTCCCTGCACAGTATCGGGAGCAGGTTTCATATATAGGAAGCCGATAATGGCGAGGGCGGCGAGCACAATCAGGATCACGACGATCGTCAGGATAAGGGCGCGGTCTTTGGCGGTCACTTTATCCGGCTCGGAAACGTTATTTGGAAGATTGGAATTATTCTGCGACATAATGATATTATGATATATTTATATATTTTGGGCTTCTGGGATTAGGTTGTCGGTATTTCCCGACAGGAATCAATAGCTCAGTTTGCCGAGCACCTTCGAGAGATACACCTCGCAAAGATGGATTCCGATTTCGGCGTCGATTTTCTCTGAATTGGCCTGGAGCCATGCTGTCTGGGCGGCGATCACGTCGTCGGCGGTCAGCACCCCTTCCCGGAATCCGAACTGCGCGTTCTCAAGGTTGGCCTCGGCGCTTTTCATGTTGGAAAGGGTCATGTCGTAGGTTTTGAAGGCCTCCTGGAAGGAGAATTTGGCCTGCTCCACCTGCAGCGACACCATCTCCTCCATATCCTCGAGGAGGAGTCGTTGCGCGTTTGTGGCTGATTTCGTGGCCTGATAATGGTGGTAGTTGCCACCCCAGTGCCAGAGTGGTATTGAGACGGTGGCGCCTACGGAGAAACCGCCTCCGAATCTCTTCTTGAAACCGTCGTTGAGGTTGGGGTTGGAAAATTCGTATGCTCCGACCACGGCCACCTTAGGAAGCATCGTTCCGAGCGCCATCTTCTCGCGGTTCTCAAGCACGTTGATACCCTGCCGGAGTATTTCCAGATCCTGCCGGCGGGCATATACGTCGGTAAGGTTATAGCTGTATTCGGGCGCGGCGGGGCGGTATGGTTTATAATCCTCGTCGGCGAGGGTCATCTCCGTCTGGATAGGGAGTCCGCAGATCTGCGCGAGGCTCATTCTCGAGAGCTTGAGGCCGTTATCGACCTTTGTGAGGGCTATACGGGCCTCGTTGAGTTTCACATCCACCATCAGGAGGTCGCTGCGCGTCGCCACTCCCTCCTCCAACATCGCGTTGACATTGTAGCGGAGCGTATCGACGAGAGTGACGAAACTTTCTGCGAGCTTACGCTTCTCCTTTAGGGAGACCACGAGCCAATATGCCTGATCAACACCGAAAATCACATCCTGCACCACGCTGTTGCGGGCCGCGACGGCCGCCTTCTCAGCGTATTTGGTGATCTCATTCAGAGCTTTGATCTGGCCACCCATATATACGGGTTGGGTGAGGGTGAAGGCTCCGGCCACGACGTTATGAGTGTCGAAGCTCATGGCCTCCTTTGGAATCACGGCCACTTCGGTGAAAACGGGATTGCCTGATGCCGGATCGATCACCGGCTTCAGGTCCGGACCGAGCAGTACGTTCGGCAGGTAGTTCCCTGTCAGGGGGTCGAGGGTCATTGTAGGCAGATTAGCGTTTTCGGCCAGAAGATTGATGGTCCGCTGGTTATAGACATATCCGGCGTTGAAGTCGAGGCCCGGGAGATAAGCGGCCTTGGCGGCCTTACGGTCATAGCCTGCGCCTTTTATTGTCTCTTCTGCCACACGGATGGTCTTATTGTTTCCTACGGCCATATTGCGGCAAGAGTCGAGTGTATAGACGTCGGCCGACGCGGAAGCCGAAACCGCGGCGAGCGCGAATATGGACATCATTTTTTTAGGAGTCATTATAGATACGGTTATATGAAAAGCAGTATCGGCCCTCCCAGAAGGGAGGGCTGACTATATAGATTGCAAAGTTAAGAAAATTTTATTTAAAAAGGGAAAGTTCCGGATCTATTTTTTCGAATAAGGAATAGCCGGGAGGCTTAGTCTTCCGGCTATTCCATGTTTTCCTTCTCCCGTGCGTCCGTTACGGATTATGGCACGGTCTGCGTCTCGTTTCTGACGCGATTATTTCTTTTTCTTCTGGGGGTCGCAGGTGAGTCCTACGCCCAATTTGTTGAAGATCTTATGATCGACTTCTCCGAGCATCACCGTGGAGTGCATCTGGCAACCGTTGAGTTCCGGGAGCTTTTCGAGCGCCTGGCGACATTTATCATCCGTTGTGGATAGCACTGAAAGCGCTACGAGCACCTCGTCGGAATGAAGACGCGGGTTATGTCCGCGGAGATATGTGAGTTTCGTGTGCTGGATCGGTTCTATCATAGCTTGAGGGATAAGCTTTACGGCATGGTCGATTCCGGCGAGGTGTTTCACCACGTTCAGTATCAGAGCTGAGGATGGTCCGAGGAGCTGGCTTTGTTCTGCGGTGATGATGGTTCCGTCGGAGAGTTCGATCGCCGAGCATGGTTTTCCGCTGGCGGCCGCGCGATCACGGGCGGCCTTTATGCATCTGCGGTATGAGAGATCGATCTTGGCTTGCTTGAAGAGGATCGCTATCTTGTTGACCTCCGATTCATTGCCGTGACCGGTGGCCATATTGTTGAGGGCGGTGAAGTAGCGGCGGATGATCTCGTTTTTGGAGGCGCGGCAGCATACCTCATCGTCGGAGATGCAGAAACCTACCATATTCACTCCCATATCCGTCGGCGATTTATAAGGGTTTTCGCCGTAGATTCCCTCGAAGAGGGTGTTGAGCACAGGGAAGATCTCTATGTCGCGGTTATAATTGATGGCTGTCTTTCCGTATGCCTCGAGGTGGAATGGGTCGATCATGTTGACATCGTTGAGGTCTGCAGTCGCCGCCTCGTATGCGATATTCACGGGGTGTTTGAGGGGTAGGCTCCATACGGGGAAAGTCTCGAATTTCGCGTATCCTGCCTCTACGCCACGCTTATGCTCGTTGTAGAGCTGGCTCAGACATACGGCCATCTTACCGCTGCCCGGTCCCGGGGCTGTGACTATCACCAAAGGGCGTTCCGTCTCGATATAGTCGTTGCGACCGAAACCCTCGTCGGAGGCTATCAGATCCACATTCGAGGGGTAGCCGTCGATCAGATAGTGGTAATAGACCTTCACTCCTAATCTTTCGAGGCGCTGGCGGAATGAGTCGGCCGAGATCTGTCCGTTGTAATGGGTCACGCAGATTGAGCCGACCATGAAACCGAGGTTTTGGAACTCGTTGCGCAGACGCAGCACATCCTCATCGTATGTGATGCCCAGATCGGCGCGGATCTTGTTTTTCTCGATATCCAGAGCGCTGATCACGATGACGATCTCAAGCTGGTCCTTGAGTTTCTGGAACATTCGCAGTTTGCTGTCAGGCTGGAAGCCGGGCAGTACGCGTGAGGCATGATGGTCGTCGAAGAGTTTACCTCCGAGTTCGAGGTAAAGTTTGTTGCCGAACTTAGCGATACGCTCTTGAATGTGTTCGGACTGAATTTTAAGATACTTGTCGTTGTCGAATCCGTTTGTCATAACGGATTGCAAATTTAATCATTTTTTTGGAAAGATAAAAGAAGCCTAAGCGATGAATTTCGGATCAGACTTGTAGAGAGATTTGCTATTTACTGTTTTTCTGCCTAGTTTTACAGATGAAGTTGTCTAAACTTATGTTTTATTAACACTTGCGAGAGATTTTTGAGGTGATTTTGTCACTCGA
>JAIDPP010000163.1 GCA_029062725.1 Muribaculaceae bacterium
AGATATAAATTCTCATAGCTAACGATGTTTAACCAACACAATCTCACGGAGAGAGATTGATACGGCAAGGGCGACCGTGAGGCCGCCCTTGTTTATTACACCCACGCCGGAACAAAAATCGGTTTGCCTCCTGCATGGCTGTAATCGAATCTACAGACTTTTCAAAATCATGGAATTAGCCTTATCTACAAGCGTCGTGTCAAGGCTCGCGAGATAAATCCGCGTGGTCGATTCATTCTCATGCCCCATCCCCTCTGCTATCACCGACAGCGGGATCCCCTTCGCTTGTGCTGCGGAAGCCCAACTGTGCCGAGCCACATAAAGCGTAAGCGGTATCGTGATCCCAATCCTCTCCCCTATCCGTTTCAGATTATGGTTGATATTGTATCCCACATTGCGATATACATACCATTCGTTCACCCCGGTTTTGCGTATGATCGGAAGAAGGTATTCGCTGCGGTTCTCCCCATATTTGTCGAGAATCCGCTGCATCTCCTCCGTCCACTTAATAACCAGTCGCTGGCCGGTCTTCCGGCGCCGGTAAGTAACGTAGCCGTCAGCCAAATCTCTCTTCCGGAGATAGGACATGTCAATTAAACTCATCCCCCGAAGCATAAAACTCATCATAAACATATCCCGCGCGAAGTCCTGACCGGGAAAGCCGGAGAGATCAAGAGCCTTGATCCTGCTTATAGCCGTTAACGGCAAAGCACGCTTCACAGTCTTGTCAATGCCCGTATATACCCGCCGGAATGGATGACGGTCCGCAATCACTCCCTCTTCCACTGCCCTCCGGTAGGCCGCACGCAGAATCCTCATGTAAAACGACACAGTATTCAGGCAATTACCTCTACCTTTGAGCCAGAATTCATATCTTTCCATTATTTCCGCGCTCAGGCAGTCGAGCATGATATCCTCCCCGTTGCGAAAATTCCTGAAGCTGTTCAATGCCGCGGTATATGTCTCGGAAGTGCGTATCTTACCGTTGCGCCTGAGCATTGAGATAATCCCTTGCATAAAGCGGAACAATCTGTATTCCTCTGAAAAGCGTCGGTATTCTTCCACGACATCATCCGCAGAAAAGCTCACCGCCATGTTTTCGAACCGATACACGATTCCTGCAAGACGTTCCAAATCGTGGCGCATACTTTCACGTATCACCATAAGGATCCTATGCCGGGCCCCGTTACCGCGGATCTTTACCACCGACCGTATAGCATCCCATTCCGTCGGGTATAGACGGTAGGTTGTGAAAAGCAGACGCTGTTTCCTCTCATGCAGGATTTGATAGAAGATTGTGCCCCGTCTGTCTGCCCCAGCCGAAGGCCTTAACTTTACTTTTATCGATGCCATTTATAAAATAGGTATAAAAATTGCACACTATTTTATAAACGACTTGAACAACTATCTATAATACCCTAAACCATCACCCCCTAATCACGGTGAAGACCATATACCCTATGTAAAGAGCGACCAAGATGCACCCGAACAAGCGCGTCACGCTTTTCCCCTTGGAAAGAAGCGGAACAAACCAGATCAAGGCGGAGGCGCCTACAAGCGTAATGAAATCTACAAAGCCTATGGTATCAGCTGTCAAAGGGATGACAAGCGCACTCAAACCTACCGAGAGGAGAGAATTGATTATACAGGAACCTACTATATTACCTAAGGCGATGCCGCTCGCACCCTTCACGGTGGCGGTGACCGAGGTCACAAGATCCGGCAATGCATTACCTATTGCCACAACAGTCAGGGCAACCATCCCTTGGCTCATACCTATTTTCAAAGCCAATCCGCTCGCACCGTCCACAACCCAGTTGCCGCCGATAACTAACGCACCAAGTCCTGCAACAATCATCAGCCATGAAAACCATTGTTTCTTTCTCAATTCAGAAACCTCCATCTTCAAGACACTCAGATCGCTCTTAATGGAATGAGACGAAACTATTCCTGCCTTTGCGCTCTGACTTTCTACATCCTCGTTGGCTCCCTCCTCCATTTCCGAGGCTGAAACGGTTTTCTCATTTTTTGAAGAAAGAATCATGAACCACATATAGAATATGAAGATTACGATAAGCATTATTCCGGCAGACCTGTTTACCACATTGTGATCCAAACCATCGAAAAGTACCGTATCTCCTGCTACCCACAAAGCGCCCGACGCAATCAAGAGGATCGGAAGATCCTGGTATCGCATCACACCACTCACCTTCCAGGGGCGGATGATCCCCATTATTCCTATCACAAGAAGAAGGTCAAATATATTGGAACCCATCACCTCACCGATTGCCATAGCAGGATTATTTTCGAATGCCGACTCTACGCAGACCACCATATCGGGCAACGTACTCCCCAGAGCCACTACCGTAAGACCTATTATCAGATGAGATACCTTGAATCTCTTTGCCACTGCGACAGCCCCATCCGTGACATAGTTAGCCCCAAAAACCAAAAGTACAAGGCCAAGCAGAAGAAATAGAATATCGTGGAACATAACATTAAGTTTTTGCTCTTTCAACGTCAATAAGGAGCTTATGGTTCAGTGTTGTATCTTCACGCAAAAAATAATGAATCCATAATCATACGGATTCATTATTGTTTTGCAAACCAACTAAGTTTAACTTATTCAAGGATAAGTTTGTCGGCATTTAAGTTACGCCTCCAATAAAAGAAGAGACCCGTACAAATCAGGGTTGCAAATATTCCTATGCACTCTGAATACAACAAAGGGAGACCGAACCCTTCAGTATAAGCTCCGAGAGGTGCGTAGCAGATGAAGGTGACGCACAAAGCCGTCATGAACATCGCCGGAACCATTGTTATTAGGTAAGCCTTCCCTGTCTTTGCAAGATACACGCTGCAAGCCCATAAAGTAAAAATTGAAAGCGTCTGATTGCACCATGCGAAATAACGCCACAGGACATCGAAATTCACTCTGAGTAACAAGAAACTGACCGCGATTATCGGAAGCGTGACAAGGAGACGTTTCACCAGTTGCTTCTGACTTATCCCGAGGGCATCGGCTATGATGAGACGCAGACTACGCATGGCCGTGTCGCCGGTAGTGATGGGAGCCGCTATCACTCCGAGGATAGCTAATACACCTCCGAACGTGCCGAGCCATTTCACACACACTTCATGCACAAGGATGCCTGCATCCTGTCCGTTGGAGGCCATATAGGAAGCCAGTCGGTCATATCCGCCCGTAAAGGCGATGGCAGCCGCGGCCCAGATCAGAGCCACTATCCCTTCAGAGACCATAGCGCCATAGAATACCTTTCGGCCATGCTTCTCGTTTTTAAGGCAGCGGGCCATCATCGGACTCTGAGTGGCATGGAACCCGGAGATAGCTCCGCATGCAATGGAGATACACATCATCGGGAATATTGGAGCCGCCTCTCCGGCCTGATGACGGTTAGCCAGACCCTCCGAAAAACCGTCCGGGATGTCCACCCCGTTATATATCATATAACCCATTATCCCGACAGCCATGAAAAGAAGAGCGAAGCCGAAAATAGGATATAGATTTCCTATCAGCTTATCGACGGGCAGGAGCGTAGCCAATACATAATAAAGGAAGATCGCTATCGCCCAGAAAGTGGCGTCAAGATGTTCGGGCGTCAGAGTGGCGAGAAGATTAGCCGGTGTCCTTACAAAAACCGCTACAACCATTACGAGCAAAATACAGGTGAATATGCTCATCACCACCTTGATCTTCTTCCCCAGTTCGGTGCCTACTATCTCGGGGAGCGATTTTCCCCCCTGACGCAGAGAGATCATCCCGGAGATGAAATCATGCACTGCACCGGCAAATATCGTGCCGAATACGATCCAGATGAAAGCCGCCGGCCCATACATCACGCCCATTATTGCGCCGAAAATAGGCCCTACGCCGGCTATGTTGAGAAACTGTATCAGATAGACCTTCCAGGTCGGCATCGCCACATAGTCGATTCCGTCGGCCATCGAGGACGCCGGCGTCGGTCGGGATGGATCTATCTTGAATATCCTCTCGACAAGGGAGCCGTAGAGGAAATAGCCGGCCACAAGGAGGGCCAGGGCAATCAGAAATGAAATCATCGTGTATTGGTTTTAAATTGAATTTTTAATATATTACGTCCCTCCATTTGCAACGGGTGAGGACCGGGCCTCCGGCAGACATTGACCATACCTCCGTGAAATCAAGGCCGCCGAAACTGCTCTGCTTAGTGAAATTCGCTCCCGACACTTTAGTCCCGCTCGGCCATCCTGCTCCAGTCCCTTCAAGATAATATAGTGATGAATGGTTGAATATTGAGCCGCTTTTATGTGTGCCTATCGTGGCGTTTCCGTAAGATACCTTCCCTTGGTTGACAACCCGGTATATATTTGTAAGGTGATCCACACATCCGATTATTCCCCCGGAATCGTGACTCTGATGACAGGGGATTTCTCCGAGATTATGGCAGTTCTGAAGTTCACCTGCCTCCTCAAGATAGCCGGTTACGCCACCTACAAAAGAGTCGCGGTTACCGCTGCTGACGGCCGCCGTGTTGACACACTCCCTGATATCGACATTCTGGTATTTATCCATAAGTCCCGTGGAGTCGGAATCCCTGCCGGCCGTGCCGGTAATACCTCCGACACCGTGGACAGCTTCCTCCGAATAGACCTCGCCATGATTTGCGCAGGTTCTTATAGACGTCCATTTGTTGGTGTAGCCGACAATACCTCCGACACCACCGCTATGATTCGACCCGGTCCCTCTGCCGTAGATTTTTCCCGCGTTCATACAATCGGATATTTTTATATCGGTGTTGTAGGTATAGTCGTAAGTTGTTCCCGGATGGAATTTTGTCACATCGACACCTCCTATGATACCTCCCACATAACTTCCTCCGGAGATATCTCCAACGTTGACACACCATTTTATGTTCCATTCATTGTTGGCGGTATCATCCTCCGGATAATCTTTGAAAAGACAGCCTATCACTCCGCCTGTGTATTCGCCGCCGGTGATCTTTCCATAGTTGACGCAATCCTGAAGTGACCCTCTGTTCTTGGTATGGAAATTGCCTACTATCCCTCCGACAGGAGAAGCTGCGGAGGTATCGATGATACCGGTGAATGTGCAGTCTTCAAGAACGGTGAAGTTATCGGTCTCGTTAATATACCCTGCGATTCCCCCCAGGTTCTTGCTCCCGCTCACAGTGGCCGCACATGAGAGATAATGCAACTCCGAATCGGAAGCATACCCTACTATACCACCGGCCGACTGATTCCCGGCCACCACACCGCTATATACCGAAGAAAAACCGGCAGGGGAAGGAACCCTTATCGCCGAGCCGTGTTCGGAGAAGTCAAAGCGTGATGTTCCCTTGAGCACAGACCTGATAATGCGGCCGGCGAATCCACCGGTCTCGTTGTTGCCGTTCACGCGCATCGTGTTGCCTACGGAAGCTGCCGACTGTCCGAAAAGGAAGTTCTCGGTGCTTATGGTCGTTTCTTGGAATCCTCCGAATGCTCCAACGACCAACACGTTGCCACTGACGGGCAGATTGATCTTGATTTGAGATTCGACTTTAAGCTCTCCACCTATCCAATAGCCGCAGAAGCCTCCGACGTAATGATCTCCGGTCACTTTGGCCTCGGCGTCATCCGCAGCGATACGTGAGGACAGGTCATCGCCGATGATGCTTATTCCTTTGGAAGAAGACGGAAGTTCTGCCTTTCCGATAAAACCTCCGACATTATACTGGCCGTTAACTACGGAATACATCCGGCATCCTTAAACTGAAGCAAGCTGTTCTGGGAAGTATATCCTACCATTCCGCCGATATTGTCAGCAGCTTTTCCACCTACGGGACAAAGTATATGGCACTTTTCAAGCTTATGGTCCCCTGCCGACTTATCGATATTCCCGATGATTCCGCCTGCCGACTGCACAGTAGCCCCGATTATCGCTATGTCGGAATCCTCGCCGCTGACCTTGTGCTCGAGATGTGCATCGGTGATGGAGACGGTGCCGAGAGAACTGCCGATAATTCCTCCGACGTTTTTATTCCCCGAAACTGAGAAATGCTGGGTCTTGACGCCGGCGACGCTGACAGTGGTCTTCGGATTGACACACCCTATTACGCCGCCGATGTTCTCGGTTCCGCTTACGTCCATACTAAGCTCCAGTCCCGTAGCGACAAGGCTCCCGTCCACCACGCTTCCGGCAATGGCTCCTATGGAATATCCGTCTTTCAAAAATCCGGCAATCCTGATGTTGCTGACCGAGATATCTCCGGAAGTATAACCGGCCAAAACTCCGGATTCCCTATTAAAACCACTCATCGACACCTCGGAGAGTGTCAGATTCTCCACGGCCGCTGTGCCGAGAAGGGAGTTGAAAAGACCTATATGAGAGTCGGAATCCTCCCTTCCGCTTCCATGATAATAGAGACTCTTTATTGCATGGCCGTCTCCGTCGTAAATGCCCGCAAACGGCGCGCCCCAGTAACCGCGACCCGGTATGAGGGCGCTCTGATCGGGAGCCTTAACGTCTGCCGTCTGCCTGAATTTCAGTCCGTCTCCGTAACTTTCCGTATCGTCGGAGAGGTTGATGAGAAACATTGAGAAGTCCTCATCACTCCCGATAAGATAGGGGTTTTCCTCGGTTCCATCACCATCGAGCATATAGGCAGGTATTATTATCGACACACTTTCAAGCATGTTGGCGGAGAAGATCGCTGCCAGTCGGCCGGGAATAGAGGTGCCGTCAGCTCGCCGCATTGTCATTATGTATTTTCCATCGCTTATCTCCGTCTCCTCAGGAATCTTCATCTGAAACCTGAACTGACCGTCAACCCTCTCCACACCGGCTCCGAAACACTGTGTTGACCCGCTGCGTGATATGAGCGCTATGCTGACGGAATCCACGTTTTCCGGAAAATTGTAATTTTCCGCACTCAGTGAGAAAGAGGAGATCTTATGTCCTTGGTGGTGCTCCAACTCGGGACGTATCTTCGGCATCTCCACATCATCGCCGCATCCGGCGAACAGCAGGCACCCCAAACCCATCATCCCGGGAATAATATGTATGAAAAATCTTCTTCCAATCATAATCGGGTGGTTGAAGGAAGCGAAAATTCCCTGAAAGCCTATCGCCCCATCTCCGATTTCCCGGGAATAGGAAATGCATCCGTTTCCGACGGAATCGACCATAACGCATCCTCGCCGGTCATCTTCCAAGCCTTGTCAACCTTTGTATAGGTGTCAGGATCTATCGCCTCGCTCTTTTTGGTAAGGATCTTGACGCTGCTGTTGTTCCAATGATCCATCACCGACTTGCTTGAAGCCTCCGGATCCCATAATACTTTTCCCTTTTCGTGGGCTACTGTATTATAGTCGGTCCATGAGTTGAACTTGGCAAGTGAGAGGAGGCGCTGCTGGCTGACGCTATGCCCGACAGAACCGGCGAACGGGAATCCTCTTCCCGGCCCGTCGCCCGTATTGAGGCAGTCGCGGAGAATACTGTTATCCTGAAGTTTACCGACAAGTCCTCCAACATTAGCGTTGCCATTCTTGCTGTGGATATTCCCCGCATTGACACACTGGGAAACGATAACGACGTTTTCCTCGAACTCCAGGCATGATTTGGTTATGGCGTTAAGGCCTCCCGCAACTGAGGCGGCCGTTCCGGCGAGGATGAATGGCACCGCCGCACCTCCCGTAGCTATCGCGCCGCCAATCATAGCGGCCGCGCCGACCACGATGCAGACACCCGACACCACCTCATGAATGATTTCGTTGGTCTGATGGATTTTCTCAAGATGCTCTTCCCTCTCCTCGCGCGCGATATTGATGTTCTCGTTGAATTTCTCGTCCCCTCCATCACTCTCATAAAACGAAAGGATCTCATCCACATTCCCCGGATAACGAGTCAATAGCACCGATCGGTTGAAGTCATGAAGGTTGAAGGAGCCATTCTTGCGCATGGCGGCCATCTCGGCCTTGATGTCATGGTTGATCTCATTGATTTCCTGTGACAGTGCTGTGGAAAGCTTTTCGACTTCCTCATCTGCGACCATCTCCATGAGTCCGCTCGTCCAGAGGGTAAGGTCGGTATAGAGAAGGCCGGCATCGGCGGTTGTCTCCGAAATATGCAGCACGAGCTCAAGGGTCTCGCTGATTGATTCTATTGCATGGCCTGAAACCGCCATGACCGGACCCAGGATACCCATCACGATTTCAGCCCCGCCTATCACACATTCCGTAATGTTCATAGCGGTCCATTCGCGCGGATCACCGATCTCTCCGACAATTCCTCCCGCAGCTCCGTTTCCGGAATAGTCGATATCACCGAAATTCCCGCAATAGTGAATGATGGTGTTGTTGCCGGCCATACCGCAGACTCCGCCGAGGTTTATGCCGGTGCCGGTGACGCTCCCGTAATTATGATCGAGGGCGAGGGAGCCGAAAGTGGTCTTGCCGACAATCCCGGCCACATAATCCTTTCCTGATACCGCCCCAAGATTGATGGCATTGTGAGTAACTGCGATGGATGTATTCCCCGCGATACCGCCGACATACCTGTCGCCCGAGACATTACCTCTGTTGAATACTGCGTAGGTGCCGGTCTGTCCCTCACCTGAGAGGCCTCCCACACAGTCGGTGCCTTTAACTTCGCCATCATTCGAGCAGTAACGGAGCATGACGTTATTGAACATATATGCATCCCTCTCCCCACCCTTGATACGCGAACTGCCGACAAGGCCTCCCACTCCGGTATGGCCCGAGACCTCTCCGGAATTGGAGCATGAAAGGAGAGTCGCCGTGCCAACTCCGCCGATTAATCCTCCGGCGCCTATTCCGGTGTTCTTTTTATCCGAGGAATTGTAACGGGCGGCTCCGGAGATTCGTCCCCTATTCGATGACGAAGCGGCCTGAATAGTGTCGCAGGAGCCTATGAGACCTCCGGCTCCGGCATATTCGCTCGTTACGGTGGAAGAATTACGACATGAGTTCAGGACTATCGATGAATACAGTCCTCCTCCTCCGACGATTCCGCCGGCATTATATGAAGCCTTCACGGTGTTATCGGTAGAATTGCAGTCCTGAAATAATACTCTCGTGTGCATGTCGGCCGCCCCCAATAAACCGCCTGCCGAAACAGATTGGTCGCTTCCTGAGATCTCGCTTCCCGAAACCTCGCAATTCAACATGGAGAGAATCCCACGGTCACCTCCCGACATAAGGGAGACGCCGACAAGGGCTCCGGCGGCAAAATTTCCGGTCACGGAGGAATTGGATATCTTCACGTCGTAGATTGCAGCGTTATGTACATACCCGAACAGCCCGACAGCCGCCGAGTTGGGACGGTCGATAATCAAGGTGGTAAGGTCTCCTCCGTGGTAATGCCCCCGGAAAGGGAGGGCGGAATTGGCGCCGATCGGAAGCCAGCCATACCTGCGGTCGGCCTCACGCGAGGCCTGATACATATCTATCTTTCCTGTCTGGCGAAAATGTGTTTCCTCTGTGACAAGACTGTTGCTATCCTCACTGTTGACAATCTGCGCCAGCTTGATCAGACTGTTGTAAGAGCTGATTTCGTAAGGTTCTTCGACTGTCCCCTTTCCGGGCAGTCCGATCTTTTCATCAAAGGTGTCAAGCACGGTGACCATACCGTTCTTTACCTCCACGCGGCTGCCGAGCCCGAACTGCGTGGTCGTGAAGGTATCGGCAAGGTCGGAAAGTTGAGGATTATCCTCAATCGGATATTCAAAGTAGAGCAGACGGTAGATGCCGTCGGCGAGTCCGGAGGTCAGGCTGAGATGCGACTGCCGTTCGGAACGGCGGTGGATGCCGTCGCGCTTTATCACGCTTCCATCGGGAGCCTCAATGGCCAGTGTGAACAATCGGGATTCAAATCCCGTAGCCTCGGGGCCGAGGGTCATCTCGCTGGTGGGACCTATATAGCGGTCGGTTTCCTCATCTCCCCCGCCAGGATTCAGGGAATCGTCATGGCAGCCGGAGGGAAGCAGGAGCGCCGCAACAGCAAAAGCCGCCGACATGCATCGTCGCAGGATGGCACCGGTCAGGTTAGATTTGGCTTCCTCTCCGGAAGCTATATCCTGATGTTTCATTTCAAGTAAAGGTTTGTGTAAAGTTTTAAAGAAGTTTAACTCCTACAAAAATAGTATTCTTATATCAAAAGAACGCTATTTTCCGTGCGACAATTATATCGCGAGGATGCGACATTTTGTATATTACTGTAAATCAGAATTATTTATCTCTCTTGCTGCATCCCTGTATTGTGAAGGCGACATGGCGTAACGATCTTTGAAGGCCCGTTGCAAGGTACGCGCCGTGCCGAATCCGAGCCGTGAGGCCAGTTCGGCTCTGGATTCATTTGAATACGCCCCCCACTTTCGACGGGCCTCTTA
>JAIDPP010000164.1 GCA_029062725.1 Muribaculaceae bacterium
CTGCCTCTTCGAGTGACAAAATCAACTCAAAAATCTCTCGCAATTGTTAATAAAAAATAAGTTTAGACAACTTCATTGGAATTGATCCCAACCTACTTCAAAATTAATAAAAAACACTCATCAGAGAAAAAACAATTGCCGATTTTTTTGCTATATCAATAATTACGATTAAATTTGCGGAGTATTACAACAAAATAACTAAAAAAACAGAACTATGGCTTACGTAATCACAGACCGTTGCATCGCATGCGGTACTTGTCTCCCCGTTTGCCCCGTAGAGGCTATCTCCGAGGGTGAAATCTATGTAATCGATCCCGATACCTGCATCAGCTGCGGAAGCTGCGCCGCTGTTTGCCCCAACGACGCTATCGAGGAGGGATAAGATCCGGCGAGGCTATTATGGAAAAATGGCTGTCTTATTTATTGAGGCAGCCTTATTTTATATTGAGCTCGTGAATTTTGTTCCGGGAATTGTTATTTTGTGTAAGATATTAAAAGAGAATAATCATGGACAGAGTTAAAATCAAAGTCATCAATAAAAGTCATCATCCACTTCCCGACTATGGCACATTCGAGGCCGCCGGCATGGATGTGCGTGCCTATCTTCCGGAAGGTTCCGTAACCCTTCGTCCGCTTCAGCGTGCATTGATTCCGACCGGGTTATACATGCAGCTCCCCGAGGGCTATGAATGTCAGATTCGACCCCGTTCGGGACTCGCCCTGAATTACGGCATAACCATAGCCAATTCTCCGGGCACTGTAGATGCCGATTATAGAGGCGAGGTCGGAATCATCCTCCTGAATCTGGGAGAAAACGATTTCACTGTAAACGACGGAGACCGTATTTGCCAGATGGTGATCAAGCAGTATTCCCACGTCACCTGGGAGCCGGTGAAGGAACTTGACAGGACGAAGCGAGAATACGGAGCCTTCGGTCACACAGGACGCGATTAACACTTACCGGATGATAAAAGCAAAGAATCTACATATCGCCCTGGCGACGGTATCGCTCCTTGCCGCCGTCTTCTTGTGCGCATCCCCCTCAGCCGGCAAGAGAAGCCCCCGGTCAGAACGGCAGCATAAGGAGCTGCGCGCCAAGGCGAGATATTATTATCTTGAGGGGATGCGACATCAGGTGGAAGGCAGGAACGCAGAGGCATACGAAAGTTTCCGGCGCTCGCACCTCATCGATCCATCCTTTGAGGAGGCTGCATACAATTATGGACAGATGCGCCTCATAGGGTCGGCCGGAAGCGACACCCTGATGTCGGATGCGGAGCTTGCACGCGACCTGTCGCTGATGCGTCCTTTCGTGGATGCCTACCCCAAGGACTACGATGAAGTGATTTATTATGCCTATATCGCCTCACGTCTCGACTCACTTCAAGAGGCGATAAGGGTATATGAACGCACGGAAAAACTTCTCCCCGAACGTTCGGCTACCCTCCTTCATCTCTCCGACGCCTATTTCGCCGCCGGAGAGGATGAGAAGGGTCTCGACGCGCTTAACCGTTATGAACGCATTGAGGGTAAATCCCCTAACCTTACCCTGAAGAAAATATCATATCTCATCAACCGTCTTGATACCGTCGGCGCCATTGATGAAGCCAGCTCTCTGGTAGCATCCAATCCAAGACAGCCGGCTTATCTGCTGCTTAAAGGGAATCTTTTCAATCTCATGGGAAAGAGAGATTCAGTGGAATATTACTTCAAAAAGGCGGAGGAGATTTCCCCCGGCTACGGAGCAGCGAAACTCGCCCTCGCCGATTTCTATCTCGAACAGGGAGATTCCACACTTTACGACACGAAGACCTACGAGGCGCTGCTTGCCGAGGATTACGGCCTGGAGGAGAAGACCGGGCTGCTTGCCGAATATCTCCAGAAACTGATAAACGACAAGTCGAACACCGAACGCGGAGACTATCTCTTTTCGGTTCTTGAGAAGCAATATCCCTACGAACCGGAGGTGCTTGACCTTGCGGCCCGTTATAACGCCGCGAAAGGGAACTATGACATTGCCCTTGAGAAAATAGGCTACTGTCTTGACCTCGACAGTAAGAACGATACTTACTGGGGTCAGAAGATGAGCTATCTTATCTCCGCCGACCGATGGAAGGATGCGATAACGGCATACGACGAGGCGCTGGAACATGTGGATGCGAGCATGGGGCTACGTATTCTATGCGCGAGAGCGGCTCAGATCGGGGAAGAATACGATCTCGCCATAAAGCTCTATGGCGAACTGATAAGGGAGATCGCTCCTCAGGCTCCGACAACCGGGGCGCTCGAACTCTCGCAGTTGCCCAAGAACATATCCCTTGACGGTCTGGAGCAGGTCAGCGCCCTCTACACCACCATCGCCGACTGCAGTTTCAACGAAGGGAAGAAGGAACAGGCTTTCCAGGCCTACGAAAACGCCATCCTTGTGGATCCTGAAAACTCGATGGCTCTCAATAACTACGCTTATTTCATGGTTGAAAGCGGGGGCGATGTAGATAAGGCCGCCGGGCTGAGCGAGCGTTCCCTGCACGGTGACAATGCCGAGAATCCGACATATCTCGACACATACGCATGGATTCTATACAAGCAGGGGAAATATGAAGAGGCTCTGGAAACCCAGCGTAAAGCTCTCGAGAAAGCTGAGCAGAACGAGGCCATAAGCGATGAATACTGGAATCATTACGGCGATATCCTTCTCGCCACGGGCGACCGCGCCGGCGCGCTGGAGGCATGGAAGAAAGCTCTCGAAATCAATGAAGATAACGCGGAAATAACCAAGAAGATCAATGAAAACAAACAATAGGTCAGGACACACGCTCCTCTCTATCATCTTGGTGGTAGCCCTGAGTGCATGCGCCTCCAAGAAAAACGTCGTCACGGATACGGTCTATAATCCGTCCGACAGCCGGGCGGCCATTATCGCCGACGCGCTCGGGAAATATACCGACTGGACATCGGCCCGCGTAAACGGTAAGCTGAAGGAGTCTTCCCTGCCGGTGAATCCGTCACTGAAGATATACATGAAGCGAGGCACGGATCTTACCCTTTCGGCAAGCGCCGTATTTGTGGGGGAGGTGTTCCGCCTGGAATTAACAAAGGATTCCCTCTTTATCGTCAACAAGCTGAAAAAAGAATATTGTAAAGAATCGGGCGAGAAACTCAAGGAGATATATCCTACGCTCTGCGAGGAACTACAGTCGCTTCTTTTAGGACGCATGATAGTTCCGGGGAGCGGCCCCCTTTCTGAAAGCAACATCTCGAAAGTAGAGATCACCATGGAGAATGAGATGAGGAAGGTGGCTCCTTCGTTAGGGGATCTTCCGATCGCTCCGTCTGCCTTCTATATGCTCGATAGTCAGGGAAGAATAACCGACCTTGTTGTAGAGGGGGAATCGGGCAGAAGGATATTCGCGATGGATTACGATTGGAAAGGCGACGGAGGAGTGGATCTGACCGCTGTGGTGAGCAAGAAAGGGAAGCCGATGGAGATAGAGATAGACCTTGACAAGCCCCAGTGGGGTGCGCAGCCGTTGTCGCCCTTTAAACTCGGAGGCGGTTACAAACGTGTGTCTCTGAAGGATTTCCTGAAATCAGTAGGGATGGGTGTCAAGTAAATTGAGATTAGAGTCTGATTATGTTGTCTGCATTAAAACGATACATTCTGCCCGTAATCTTCGCATTATTGCTTGCGGCTTCTCCGGGAGCGGGTGCGCATGCGCAGAATAATAAGGCAAAAGGGAAGAAATCGGCTGTCGCTGCGCCGAAAGGTTCCGCATCACGAAAAGTCACAAAAAAAGCGGAGGCTCCCAAGAACGAAAGCGTCAACGATGTAAAGAAGCAGCAGGGTGCGGTCCAGAAGGAGATCGCTGATACCCGCACAAAAATCAAAGAGAACGAGCAAGCTGTGAAGAAGGGTCTTGCCGACCTGAATACCCTGCAAGGAGAGATAGCCGAAGGGAAGAAGAAACTCGACGACGCTTCGCGTCAGGTCCGCGACCTGACGGTGAAAATATCCGAAGTCGAAGGAAATATCTCCAAGGAGGAGAAAGAACTTCAGAAGCTGCGCGATGAATACCTTAAGGCGGTTAAGAAGATGAGGGTTAAACGTAAATCCGCCTCGACCCTCTCTTTCCTGTTCTCCTCGCGGAATTTCAGCGAAGCGATGCGCAGGATGCGCTATCTTAAGGAATTTTCTGTCTGGCGAGGTCGTCAGAGCGAGGAAATAGGAAAGAAGGTGACGCTTCTCAAGCAGCAGAGGGAGGTGCTGGCGAAAGCGAAGTCTGATAAGGACGTAGCGTTGCAGACTCAATCCCGACTACAGGCTCAACTTAGCAATCAATATAAAGAGCAGGACGCCATGGTGGTGAAACTGAAGGCCAACGGCGACGCTCTTCGATCCTATCTTGCCCAGAAGCAGGCGGAAGCCAATACGCTGAAGAACAGAGTGTCGGCCCTGATCGCCGAGGAGCAGAGACGCGAGGCTGAACGCAAGGCTAAAGAGGAGGCCGCGCGCAGGGCTGAGGCTGAGCGTAAGGCGCAGCTTGCCCGCGAGGAGGCCGCGAGGAAGGCTGAGGCTGAGGCCAAGGCTAAGCGTGAGAGGGAGATCGCAGCTGCGGAAACCAAGGCCAAGGAGGAGGCTGCTTCAAAGAAGAAAGCGGCGAACGCGAAGGATTCTTCAAAAGCCACGGCCAAGAAGGAGACAAAGAAAGATATCAAGAAGGAAAAGCAGGCAAAGGAAGAAAGCAGGAAAAAGAAGGAGGAAAAGAGTTCGTCTTCCTCATACGCGGAGGCACGCAAGCGGAAGCCCCGAGGCTCGAAAGAGGAGCCGGGTGTGGAGAAGAGTGTACCGGCCGTCAACAAGGGAGAGGATCTGGCCAAACCCGCCCAGAAGAACACCGACTCTGGCGGCGGAGGTTTCGCCTCAATGAAAGGTGCCCTTCCGCGGCCTGTTTCCGGTTCGTTCCGGATCACAAGCCATTTCGGACGCCATGCGCTTCCGGACCTGCCTAACGTAATGTATGACAATCCCGGTATAGACGCCGATGTGTCGGCGGGAGCGAGTGCGCAG
Source organism: Muribaculaceae bacterium (assembly GCA_029062725.1). Taxonomy (GTDB): domain Bacteria; phylum Bacteroidota; class Bacteroidia; order Bacteroidales; family Muribaculaceae; genus Lepagella. The sequence continues at coordinate 5,069 of JAIDPP010000164.1, forward strand.
GCCGTTTATGCAGGAAAGGTATCGGGAGTATATGTGGTTCCCGGCTATTCCACGGTAGTGATTGTCAATCACGGCAATTACTACACTGTCTATGGTAACATCCAGCATGCTTCCGTAAAGGTCGGTGATACGGTTAAACAGGGGCATAACCTCGGTAAACTCTCTCCCTCGGATAATGATTCGGGCAGCAGCGCGATCCATTTCGAGGTGTGGCATAACCGGGACAAGATGAACCCGTCGGAATGGATAAGGTGAGATACCAGGAGTGACTTATGGAATTAGCTATAAGAAGATACTGTCCGGAAGACCGGGAGGAATGGAACGGTTTCGTGAAAGAGTCGCGTAACGCCACGTTCCTTTTCGACCGCGGGTATATGGATTATCATTCCTCGCGGTTTCAAGACTGCTCCTGGATCGCCTCCAAGGGAGGGAAAACAATAGCTCTCCTCCCCGCCAACATAGATGCCGGAGGGGTGCTCCATTCACATCAGGGTCTCACATACGGGGGCTGGCTCCTCCCTCCGACCCATCTCGACGGCGCGGACCTTCTTGAGATTTTCACCGAGGCGGTGGAGATATGGAAAAGAGAGGGGATAAAGGCCCTCGACTACAAGCCTGTTCCCTTCATCTATTCCTCCAAGCCGTCGGAGGAGGATATCTACGCTCTTTTCCGTTTGGGGGCCCGGGTGAGCGAGGTGAACCTGAGTTCGGCCCTAAATCTGTCGCTCCATCCGGACTATAATAAGCTGCGGCGCAGGTCGCTGAAGAAAGCCTCGGAAATTTCGTTCAATATAGTGGAGACGGAAGATGCCCGGACGTTCATGCGTCTGACCGCGGCATGTCTTGCCGAACGTCACGATACCGTTCCGGTCCATACTGCGGATGAAATTCTTCTTCTCCGCGATCGGTTCCCTGAAAACATAAGGATGTTCCTACTTATACGGGAAGGTGAGTCAGAGCCGGATGCCGGCGTGATGATCTACGACACCGGAACCGTGGTTCATGCCCAATATATCGCTTCTACGGAGGCTGGCAGGCGACTCAACCTCCTGACGCCACTTTTCAATTGGCTCATCACGGTACGCTATTCGTCACGGCGATATTTTGATTTCGGAATCTCCAACGAGGACAACGGACGTTATCTTAACGAAGGACTGTTGCGTCAGAAATTCTCATACGGCGCCACAGGCGTCAGCTACTCGAGATGGTATCTCCCTATAGAGGATCTTTAAAACATCGAATATGGACAACAATGCGAAAGTGACCTTCATAATCCCGGCCTACAACGTGGAGAAATATCTTCCTCGCGCTGTTGAATCTGTTCTTGCACAGACCGTGGAGAACTGGGAGATGATAATCATCGACGACTGTTCGAAAGACCGCACGGCCGATATCGCATGGCGGTACGCCGCGGAGGATTCAAGGATAAGATGTATCCTGCTCGACTCTCAGTCGGGGGGTGCCTACGTCCCCCGCAAGAGAGGGATAACGGAGGCTCTGACCGAAATAGTGGCTCCTCTTGACGCGGATGATGAAATCGAGAAAGATTATCTGGAACGCCTTCTGAAAACCATGTCGGAAACCGGTGCTGATGCCGTCTATCCGATAATGTATGACTGGGACGGTCGGACCGCGGCCCTCCTGATGAGTCCCGACCCTGCCGTGATAGGAAAAACGATGCCGGGGAAGGAGGCCGTGAAATATACCCTCGATGGCTGGAGGATTCATTGCAACGGAGGCCTGATAAAGAGAAGTGCCTATCTGCGCTCATTCGACATGATCGACGAGCGGAAGATAGAGAGAAGGGCTTACCTTGATGAATACCTTACGCGTATTCTCCTCTATAATTGCGAGAAAGTGACAATTACCCCGGTGAAGTATTTATACCGTGAGAATCCGGATTCGGTCACCAAAATAATGGATCTCCGCAAATTCTCATTCCTTGAAAACAACCTCCGGCTGCTGACCTTTGCCAAGGCTCTCTATCCCGAGGGCAGCGAGGAATCGGTAAGGGCGCAATGCCAGAACTTTTACGGCCTTATCCGTGCCGCACGGCTAATGCGCGATATTGAGCTTTCTGAGGAGGATAGAGAGAAACTTGAAAGGATGCTTATATCTTGCCGTGCGGAGGTCGATTGGAAAGCTATAAAGGGAAGGGTGAGCGACCGGTATTACCGGCTCATGCGGATGCCGGAATGGATAAGCGAGAAACTCCTCTACGCCATCGATTTCTTTAAAGGGAGGACATGAAACAGTATTTTGTGATCGATAGTCACGCAGAAGCACCTATAAGAACTTTTACTTGGCTTTTCAGCTTTCATTCACCTTTAGTTTTCTCTTGAGGTGGGTAAACGAAAGTCCTAAAGATGCCAGGAGCAGCAGGAGTGAGGCCACGGTAGGGACAACTCCCGAGTAAAAGGATGTGAAGAAGACGGCCCCTGCAAGAAGGATGTTTAAGGTCACCAGCCGCATCACTTCACCCGAACATGAGAATCCGTAGCGGCGGAGGCAGAAGATATAATTTATCGCCAGATCTATTACCCCACGCACGGTCAGGCTTATACCTAATCCGATAAGGCCGAAGAGATAGTAGAAAAGCACGCTACATCCCAGCCAGCAGACATTAGCCCAGATACATTCAAGCCATAGGTAGGCCTTTCGGTCGTCGCGAGCCAGATAGATATAACCCAACGGGAAGGCCAATAGCTGGATTAACATCCCGACTCCCATCCATCTCATAAGGGGAGTGATCACTAAAAATGAGTCTGTCAGAAGGAGCTCGATTACGATAGGAGCCGTTATGATGAGCAGGATAATCAAAGGAGTGGCTACGGAGAGTACGATCTCTATCTGACGGTTGACAACCTCCCGCATCTTCTCCCTGTCAAGGGCGCAGGCCGACAGTCTCGGGAAATAATCGAGGGCAAGGGCACTCACTATCAGCCCTACATACTGGTTGGTGATGGAATTGGCACCTTGATATAGTCCCACATCACCCAAGGAGCCCTCGGCTCGTATGAACATGTTGATTGCATAGCTCACTATCTGGCCCGCAAGGGTTCCCCCTAAAAGAATGAAACCGGTGGAGATAAGATGCCGCATCAACGGCAGGCCCTCCTTGAATGAGAGGGGAGGAGCGGAAGGGGCTTCTTTCATGGATGATGATTGCCGGAAAGAGATATAATAAAAAAGAAATGTGGATAGGGAGAGGATGATCATGGCCGGAACAATACCGCCGTCACCGAAGAAATAATAGAGAGGAACTCCGAAAAGAAGACCGGTAGCACCCCCGACAAGGGAGGCTTTCGAGAGGCGTTTCACCTCTCCGAGCCCCTGAAGGAGAGCCAGAAATCCGGCACCGCCGACGGATAGGGCCACAAAGATGGAAAGAAACAGGTAGGAGGAGGTATGCGAGCGGTCGCCGAACGACATTTCGCTCCATAGCGGAGCCGCCACGCCGCATATCAGGGCGCCGAGCAGCGAAGTGAGGAGGATTAGACGGAGCGCCACTGTAACGGATCTGCGCAGGGCGGAGGGAGTCTCCTTCGAGGCACTGATGTCGCGGACCACGGCAAGATTCACCCCCAGGCCTGCGATCTGCTGCATAGGCGCTGTGGAGGAGGCATAAAGTGAGGAAATACCCATTCCGGAAGGACCTAAGAACATGGCAACGAATTTTCCCCGGAGTAATCCAATGACGATATTGAATATCTGGACTCCTCCGAACGCCGACAAGCGCTTGAGAATGTTGCGGTAGCTGTTTTCTTCCTTGAATCCTGTCATGGCTGAAGATTTAAAATATATGATCGATAAAGACTGCTCCTCCTACTTCCGCCCCGAAACGCGCAAATCCGGAAGGATACATTCCTCCTGTCCGCATCCGGATCACCCTCTCTGCCCCCATGATCAGATATTGGTCAACGAAGGTCTTCAGCCTGCTGTCGGCGTCCTGATGCCTGCTGCGGTCGATATGGGTCACATTTCCTTCCACTATATACACTCTCGGATATGAGCGGGTGATGAAGTCAAGGAATTTCACGCTGTCGCTTGTCACCAATATCCCGTATGATTCCGGAATCCCTGCTGTCACTTTTCGGATTTCCTGCGCGACCTTTTCCATAAGTTCCTTCTGTGCGGCAGCGTGGAGTACGGTATCGGTGCAATCCTCGAAATCCCCGAGTAGGGTCAGGAATCGCGTAGTTACCGCCACATAATTCTTTCCGAGTGCCTTCTTATGCTTTTCCACCGCTTCCGACACCAGCTTTGTCGGCCGGAACAGCTCGCGATAAAGAGCCGAGTATTCTCCCCGCGCTGAATCCGCATTGGTATATAGGTGAAGTTGCGCCGGAGGAGAAAAAAGAGCGGCCTTTAAGCGCAAAAGTGCGTGAAAGTCGGTCATGTCATCGATAGCCACGGCCCGTGCGTTCCGGCGCGAACGGCTCACCTCTCGTTCCTCTATACGCCAGTCGAAGGTGGCGGGCAGCAGGTAATCGGTAAGGGGGAAGGGGCTTGTCCAGGAGATATAGAAGGGGAGGCCCCGTTGCTTACATTCCCGGTATGCGGTAAGGATTCCTCGAATACGGTCGGTCAGTCCGCCGTGATATATGGCGCCGTCAAGAATCAGGATCACACCTTGTTTAGTGATCTCTTCGGGATTGTCGTGGTAGAACTTTTCGTCAATTTCCCGGTCAAGGGAGTAGGGGGCATTCCGATGGAAGAGTACAAAAGCGGTACCTATCGTATCCTTACACCCTTTTATGAAGTCATAATAGCCTTTTCTGATTTTCTGAAAAGTCTTGCCTCCATATCTGCGACCTAAGTGTCCTATGATTTTCTTTGGA
>JAIDPP010000165.1 GCA_029062725.1 Muribaculaceae bacterium
TCTCCGGGTGTCGTTATAAATGCGTTGGGTCAGGCTTTCTTCTCAATGAGTCTCGGCATGGGGATCCTTATCACTTACGCCTCCTATTTCCCGAAAGATACCAAACTGGCAAAGACTGCGGTTACGGTATCCATGCTTGATCTTCTTGTAGCGATAATGATGGGTATCGTTATCTTTCCCGCGGTCGCAAGTTTCGGACTTGACGACTCTCAGCTGCGGGGAACCACACTGGTCTTCGTGACTCTTCCGGAGATATTCTCCCAGATGCCTTTGACGCGTTTATGGTCCGTATTGTTCTTCCTCCTGCTTTTTGTTGCAGCCCTTACTTCCACAATATCTATTGCAGAGGTTTCCGTAGCTTGGATTCAAGATCGTTTTAAAAAGAAAAGATGGGCTGCAACTCTTATAGTAATGCTTCCTCTGGTGGTCTTCAGCTCGCTTTGTTCCCTCTCGTTCGGTTCGCTACACGATTTCACGATATGCGGAATGACAATTTTCGATTTCCTTGACAATCTGGCCACCAATATCTTCCTACCGGTCGTTGCGATTCTTGTGTGCATATTCATGGGCTGGGTGGTAAAGAAAGGTTTCTTTAAAACCGAAATCAACAACGATGGGCGGCTTCCTGCGAAATATTATCCCATTGTACTCTTCATTGTCAAATATATCGCTCCTCCCTTGATTCTACTCATCCTGCTCTCTACGTTCATCAAATTTTAAGGAAAGCGTTCTAATCATCAGCTTTCCGATCTTATTACCGGTAATCTCAGAGATTACAGATTGCTATATGACGGGGAGAAGGTATCTCCCCCTCTGATATCGCCCGTCGAGGCTCCCTTTTTCAGCCATTTGACACGCTGGGCGGAAGTGCCGTGATTGAACGTTTCCGGCACTGCATAACCTTGCGCCTGTTTCTGAAGATAGTCGTCACCAATTTTCGAAGCCGCGTTCAGCCCCTCTTCGATATCACCCGGTTCGAGACTCCCGAATTTGCGGTTGTCATGGTAGGCCCATACTCCGGCGTAATAGTCAGCTTGAAGCTCTGTACGTACAGATATCTTATTGGCCTCCGCTTTTGGAAGTCTCTGCATTTGCTGATGGGTTTCGGAAAGCGTACCCAACAGATGCTGCACATGATGGCCCACTTCATGGGCTATGACGTAAGCGTACGCGAAATCGCCTCCTGCTCCCATATTCTTCTCCATCTCCTCGAAGAAAGATAGATCGATATAGAGGGTTTCATCTCCCGAACAATAGAACGGTCCGACTGCAGATGTGGCATTTCCACAAGCAGAAGAGACCGAGCCGGTGTAGAGTACCATCTTGGGATTGCGGTAAGTCAGACCGACCTTTTCGAATTCCTCCCTCCAGACATCTTCAGTGCCGGCAAGTATGATCTTGGAAAACTCCTCATACTGTTTCTCCTTTTCAGGGGAAAGGCTCGATTGTGACACCCTGTTACCATCTGTCAGGCCTCCCGTTTGGTTAAGCACTTCCAAGGGATTGCCTCCGGAAATCCAAAGGATCAGGGCCATTATGATGAGGCCGCCAACACCTCCTATACCGGCGACCTTTTTTCCGCTAACCCCTCTCCTGTCTTCTACATTACTGCTTGATCTACGCCCGTCTAATCTCATTTCAAAATTTTATATTAGTTTAACTATATTAACAAAGTTTGTCGTGATTTGGTTGGAACTATGCGTATTACAATTTCTTCGTGAAAAAGAATCCGGGTGTATAGAATTACCGAGGGTCCCCGCTTTTCGGAAACCCTCGGTTTTATAATATGGAACCGCGCTGCGGTTCTGACTGCGGTAAATTATTTATGACTTACCGTTCTTACTTCTCTACACCCTCCATGATTACCTGAATACGGTTTTTGCCGTTGTAAAGGTTCTTCATAAAAGCGTTCAGGTCCTCGACTGTAAGATTTTCAATCGCTGTGCGGCCATTGGTGATGTTATCAATACCACGGAAGTAAAGACCTAACTGCTGGTCCCAATACTCATTAGTACGGATCTGATTTTCATATTGCTTCATGGCTGCTTCCTTCACCTTATTGAAAGCCTCCGCTGTCGTGCCGTTGCTGAGAAGTTTCTCAAGCTCCTCGTTGGCTCGGGTGATCATCTTCGCCTGCTGTGCGGCATTTGTCGAGAAGCTATAGATGATGTTCCACTCGCCGTTTACTGCCGAAAGGTAAGCGTAAGCGCTGGGAGAATATGTGCCGCCTTCCTCCTCACGGAGCGTATCAATGAATACGTTACCAAGAAGATCGCCTATAATGTCGAGCTTCACTGCATTCTCGATGCTGTAAGGAATATTGGTATCTGAGTAGATATCATATACGTGTGTGGCAGGTGCCTGCATCGGCTCCTTCCATTCATCCTTCACCTGCCCTGTCACGGTACTGAGCGATGTGAGTTTCTTGAAATCAGTGAGCTTATTGGCGTCAGCGGGGAGGGTAGCCACGTATTGTTCGAGAAGAGGACGGAGAGTAGCGAGATCCACATTACCGGTAAAGATGAACGTGAAGTCCGCGGCATTTGTGAGCGTACCCTTTACAAAATCAAGAGTGCTATGATAATTAACCTTATCAAGATCTGCCAATACCGGCATGTTGAACATCGGGTTATCGCCATGAACTGTCTTATAGATATTCTTTCTGAAGGTATAGACCGGCTGACTCTGCTGTGCGGTAAGAGCAGTCCGAGCGTTATCCATAGCAGACGCCCACGTTTCATCATCAGCACCGAGAGCCACGAAAGATGCGTAAAGAAGCTCGAAGAGATATTTCTGATCCTTTACAGTTGATTCCCCGGAGAAATAGTTTACAGTGTTACCTATATCGTAACCCAAACCAACATGCTTACCTGCAAGATATTTTTTGAGGGTAGTCATATTGAAGTTTCCGAATTTGGAGGCATTGTAAGCATCTTCAGCAAACATGATGTCAATAGCTTTTGACACGTCGTAAGCTTGCTTACCACCATTGGAATACGCATTCACAAGAATCTGGTCTGCCTTGAAATCTGTGGGCTTGACGATTACACGGACTCCGTTGGAGAGTGTAAGTTCGGTGGTCCCGAACGGACCCTCTTTCTCTGATACGATAGATCCCGGCTTGGGAAGATTGGAGATCATGGGGTCAGTAATAACCTCGTCAACGTAAGCCTCATATTCGGCATTGAGAATATTCTGGAGATTACCGACGAAATCCTTCTCCACTATCACCTCCATACCATCTTTGCGGGGCTGGGTAACTATGATTACCTGATTTTCTGGAGTGAGAAGCTGAGCGACAACCTCGTTAATCGGCTGTACGGGAATCATCGGTAGGATCTGCTTGGCCATCTCAAACTCCGCTTCAGCTCCGGGATGGGGAGTATTGTCTATAAAGTGGCGATAGAGCATCTCTCCCAATACACCGGAATTGGTGTTGTTTCGCTCATTATAGAATTTCTCATAATTAGCGAGTATCTGGTCGCGTGCACGCTCAAGCTCGGAATCCGTGAAACCGGTCTTGCATGCACGGGCAACGATACCCATTGCTTCTGAGAATGATTTATTGATCTCACTCTTTCCGATTACAGTCACATCAAAAGCACTCTTGGTCTTAGAGACCATGAAGTCACCGAATCCCACACCTGCGTAAGCGTAAGCACACTCCGGTTTCGCGCTGTATTCGTTAAGACGATTATTGATCATCTGTGCTACAAGACTCTCGATCAGATCCTGTTGAACATAAAGAGGTGTGTTGCGGTATTCAACCGGCATCTTGTCATATTTGAAGGAGACTTGCACCATCGGGTATTTGGTTTCCGGGTCGTCGAAGTACGCGAACTTCGGTTCCTTGTTGTCGGAAACTTCAGGATATGTGCGTGGAGCTGCATTTTCCGGCATTGGAATAGAGGAGAAAAGCTCCTTTACCTTCTTCTCCATCTCGTCGGCATCGAAATCGCCGACGATAACGATACCCTGCTGATCAGGGCGATACCACTTCTTATAGT
>JAIDPP010000166.1 GCA_029062725.1 Muribaculaceae bacterium
GATGGTGAAATCCCGTCGTCTCTGGTATTCTTAAAAAGTTACGTCCTCCACGATGGGATTGCGGCTTTCACGATGGTACGACTCCCGTCGGGCACCGACAAACTCGAGCTCAAGGTCGCCGCAGCGCACCTGAGCCGTTCCGTAAGTTGCATAGACTGTCAGGCCCTTCTTTCGTCCGAGCCGCTCGGCTACTTTCCCCGCCAGTTCGATCCCGCTTCCGACAGTTACAAAATCGATGTCGGAGGAGGGGCGCTCGAGAAAAATATCCCTGACGTAACCTCCTACGACATATACTTCCCGGCCTATTGCATCGGCCGTCTCTCCAATCTGCCGGAATATCGGCAATTTAAGATCTGTGCTTAGATTCATAATTCCTGAAGCTCCTCGGGAAATTCCGTGAGATTGTCAAGACCATTGTCGGTCACGCAGTAGGTATTTTCCACTCCTACGGCGCCGACATGAGGAATCACGAATTTCGGCTCGAGGGCAATAGTCATATTTTTAAGAAGTGGCTGACGGTTGCGTTCCATCACCACCGGTTGTTCGTTCAATTCAATTCCAATGCCGTGACCTATGAATTTCACCTTGTTACGGTGTCCCATGAAATAATCGCCCAATCCATCTGCCTGCGCGATCTCCACAGCCTTTATATAAAGTTCCGAAACAGGAACGCCGGGAAGGGCTCTCTTCTCCAGGTCCCGGAGAATCCGGCGTGAACATTCGTGGGCTTTGCGGGCAAGCTCGGAAACGGATTCGAGATACCACGTGCGTGTCATATCCGACTGATAACCGTTGAATCCCCCATTCATATCCAGCATGACTGAGCAGCCGGGCTTGATGGTCTTACCATCGGCTCCTACCGGAAGGGAGGGGTCAACACCGGCTCCTCCCATTGAGAAGTCGTAAGGGGACGGCATATCGGCGTTGTCGCCGGAAATCACCGACCCTAAGTTAAGTTCCATTCTCGAACCGGCTGCGCGGAGGTAACCAAGACAGCCCTCGAGACGTAACACTCGCTCGACCTCTATCTGAAGCTCCAGATCGGTCATCCCCTCCTTGTAGCATTTTGGAACTTTCGAGTAGGCTCGCGCCTGATGCATGCCGTCCTCGCGTATCTTCCTTATCTCGTATTCGGTTTTTGTCATCCTTGCCTTGCGCAAGACGCCCGAAGCGTTCTTGATTTCCGACTCCGGAAAAAGGGATTTGAGCCTCATAAGCTCGGAATAGAGAAGGTCATCAAATTCAAGCCCTATACTCCTGGGCACGGCATATCCGGCTTCATGCAACCATGCCGGAATCATCTCGGGTTTATGGATCGTATGACAATGCGGAAATCCATCCGGTGCCACGCTCGGAGGTACCATAAACCATACCGGATCGCTGTCAGATAGAATCAGCACATACCCTCGGAAAACCGTTCCGGAGATATAGAATAGATTGGTTGTTGATGCGATAAGGACGGCGTCGCAGTCCCCTTCGGCCATCGCTTCCCTAATCTTTGCGATGCGGAGGTCAAGTTCCCCCCGCATTTCGGGTGTGAGATAAGGTATTTTCATATCGGTAGATTGTGAAGGCGTTTGAAAATGTTCTCCTCTCCGTTTTCCAAGGAAAGGATAAGACCTATATCGGAAATACCCGCTGTGTTATCGGGCACGGAAAGAGATTGAAGTTCCACGCAGTAACCGGGTCTGAGTTGGATTCCGGTGGCCAGCGTATCTACACTCTCGTAGATACCGTAGGCTCCGCGTCCGGTCGGGGTGAGCGAAGGTGTTTTTAGTTCGATTCTGAATGTATCTGCTTTCTCATAGCCGGAGTCATCCTCCTGCTTCATCACGAGGTGAAGCGGCGCCGGGAGTCGGAGAGGGGTGAACCTAACGCTAAGAAGCAGGGAAAATCGGTCGTCCGGGGAAGTCACGGAATCCTCGGGCCACGGGAAGAAAGGGATGACGTTCACCGGATCCCATCCCTCTGAGGGGATAGAGGTATATTTCGACCACACCACATCATCAACTCTCCGGCAGCCTCCCGTTAGGAGGCCACCCAGAAGGACAGCTGATAATATGGCGGTTCGGTCAATCCTCATTTTTAGGCTGCTGTTGTTTCTTTTTCTTCTGTTGTCGCGGCTGGTTCCCTCCCTCTTTGGGCTTATTTCCACCTTGATTCTGCTTCTTGCCCGAATGTTGTCCTTTCGGTTTATTGGTCTTTTTAGGCTGCTCCTGTTGTTTAGGTTGCGCGGCGGTCTGGGCGGGGGGATTCTGCTGAGTGCCGTTTCCCTTGCTTTTCTTCTTTTTCTTTTTGGATTTGTCGAAGCGTGTTAAGCTTTCCTGCTCCACAAGGTCAATATATTCCTTTTGAACCTGTTCCTTATCTCCGTCCGGAAGAAGTGTGTCAACTTTTATACCTTGCTTGTTGAGAGCGATGATCTCAAATGCGCGGGAGGCAGCGATGGTCACAAGGTTGGCCGGAATTGATTTATCCGTGGAGTAGGTAACAGTTCTTGCGAGTATGTCGGGTTTGAAATAGAAGTACAGACCTTCCTTTGTTTCGAGCACCGCATCCTTAGGAGGCAACTTTTTATGGGCCTCGGAATAAGAGTCGATTTCGAAATTGAGGCAGCATTTCAATTTGGCGCATTGTCCGGCAAGTTTCTGTGGATTCATAGAGAGATCCTGCACACGCGCCGCTCCTGTTCCGACAGAAACGAAATGTGTCATCCATGAGGAGCAGCATAGCGGACGTCCGCAAGGACCGATACCACCGATACGTCCCGCTTCCTGACGCGCACCTATCTGCTTCATCTCGATTCTTACCTTGAATGTGTCGGCAAGGATGCGTATCAGCTTGCGGAAATCCACGCGCTCATCTGCAATATAATAGAAAATGGCTTTTCCCCCGTCGCCCTGATATTCCACATCGCCGATCTTCATGTTCAGTTCGAGTTCCTCGGCGATTTTTCGGGCACGGATCATTGTGTCATGCTCGCGGGCACGCGCTTCATCGAATTTCTCAAGGTCCGATTCCGTGGCAAGACGGAACACTTTCTTTAATTCTGCATCAGGGTGAATTCCAGTCTTGCGCATCTGGCGACGCACCAACGGTCCGACCATCGACACACGACCTATGTCATGACCAGGCGCGGCCTCGACCGCCACTACGTCATTGATCTTAAGATCAAGCCTGTTCGGATTGCTGTAGAAACCTGTACGGGTGTTTTTGAACACGACCTGCACGGCATCGAAATCCGCAGGACTTGAGACATCCTCCAACCAGTTGGTGGCAAAGAGCTTGCCGCGGGGACATCCATCCCCACGGCTGCGGTCGGCATATCTGTTTTGTTCGTTATTCTCCAATATTCCCATCATTTGGCAAAGCTGACTGCGCGGGTCTCACGAATGACTGTGATCTTCACCTGTCCGGGATAGGTGAGCTCATCCTGAATCTTCTTTGCGATCTCGGATGAGAGTTTTTCTGTTTCTTCATCGG
>JAIDPP010000167.1 GCA_029062725.1 Muribaculaceae bacterium
AGAGCGTGCGGGCAATACGTCTCTGGAGGAAGTAGCGATGATCGTGAAATGCCACCGGGAGCTTGATAGAACCACCAACATCAACACAAGAAAGATATATCCTGTAAGCCGGATGGTCTCCTCTTTGATGAATATGCCGGTTCAGCCCAACAAGGCAATTGTAGGCCGAAACGCCTTCGCCCATTCCTCAGGTATTCACCAGGACGGCGTTCTCAAGAATGTGCAGACTTACGAGATCATAGATCCCCATGATGTAGGTATCGATGACAATTCAATCGTTCTTACCGCACGCAGCGGACGCGCGGCGCTCAAGAGCCGTCTGGTGGCACTTGGAATCGAATTAGAGCAGGCAAAACTTGATAAGATCTATCAGGACTTCCTGAAACTCGCCGACAAGAAGAAAGATATCAATGATGACGATATTCTTCTGCTTGCCGGGGCCGACCGCAGCGAGAACCATCGCATAAAACTGGAATACCTCCAGGTGACAAGCGGTGTCGGAGTCCGGTCGGTAGCAAGTCTCGGACTCAAGATCGCGGGAGAGAGTTTTGAGGATTCAGCCAGCGGAAACGGTCCGGTGGATGCCGCGATTAAGGCCCTCAAGAAAATCATCAACCGCAAGATGACGCTTAAGGAATTCACCATTCAGGCAATAAGCAAGGGGAGCGATGATGTCGGTAAGGTGCACATGCAGGTGGAGTATGACGGTCACCTTTATTATGGATTCGGAGCAAACACAGATATTGTAGCCGCTTCGGTCGAGGCGTATATCGACTGTATCAATAAATTCAAGATATAACTCCGGAAGAGGATAGGGTAATGAAAAGAAACCTTCCACAGTCGGCAAAGGGACTGCGGAAGCATGACAATATAGGTAAATCCAATCAGGTCTGAAAAGAAATTGTTTTAGCGATGAATACATTATTCGATAAGATATGGGATTCGCATGTGGTGCAGCAGGTCACAGACGGTCCGACACAGCTTTATATTGACAGGCTTTACTGCCATGAGGTGACATCTCCTCAGGCATTCGACGGTCTCCGCGCGCGTGGGATAAAATGTTTTCGCCCGGAGAAGATCTTCTGTATGCCCGATCATAATACTCCGACACATGATCAGGACAAGGAGATAGAGGATGAGGTGAGCCGCAAGCAGGTAAGCACCCTTGAGAAGAACGCCGAGGAATTCGGTCTCGAGCATTTCGGAATGTTACATCCCAAGAATGGCATCATCCATGTGGTAGGTCCGGAGCGCGGACTCTCACTCCCGGGTATGACCATAGTCTGCGGCGACTCTCATACTTCCACTCACGGAGCGATGGGAGCAGTGGCGTTCGGCATAGGTACCTCAGAGGTCGAGATGGTCATGGCCTCGCAGTGTATCCTCCAGCAGAAACCCAAATCCATGCGTATCAACATAGAAGGTAAACTCGGAGAGGGAGTGACAGCAAAGGATATGGCTCTCTTCCTCATGTCGAAATTAACTACATCGGGTGCAACCGGCTATTTTGTGGAATATGCGGGAGAGGCAGTAAGGGATCTCACGATGGAAGGACGGCTCACGCTCTGCAATCTTTCCATCGAGATGGGCGCGCGCGGTGGATTCATCGCTCCCGACGAGAAGACATTTGAGTATCTAAAAGGGCGGGAATACGCTCCTCGGGGAGAGGCTTGGGATAAAGCTGTAGAATATTGGAAAACGCTCAAGAGCGGTGATGATGCGGTATTTGACAAGGAGCTGACATTCCGCGCAGAAGATATCCCTCCAATGGTGACCTACGGCACAAACCCCGGAATGGGAATGGGAATCAATGATACCATACCCGCACTCGACACAATTCCGGAGGAGGGCAGGGAGTCTTATCTCAAGAGTCTTGAATACATGGGCTTCGAACCGGGAGAGAAGATGCTCGGCAAGAAGGTTGACTACGTATTCCTGGGAGCCTGCACCAATGGACGTATAGAGGATTTCTATGCTTTCGCTTCAATAGTGAACGGGAGACGCAAACACCCTGATGTCACGGCATGGCTTGTTCCCGGTTCATGGATGGTTTATGAGCAGCTTGAGAAAGAGGGATTGAAAAAGTTTTTCGAGCATGCCGGCTTCGAGATCCGACAGCCCGGTTGTTCGGCATGTCTGGCAATGAACGATGACAAGATTCCTGCCGGCAAACTTGCAGTCTCCACCTCCAACCGCAACTTTGAGGGGCGTCAGGGTCCCGGTGCGAGAACGGTATTGGCAAGTCCGCTTACAGCCGCGGCAGCGGCCGTGACGGGAGTTATAACAGATCCGCGAAC
>JAIDPP010000168.1 GCA_029062725.1 Muribaculaceae bacterium
AAACTCCTTCCTTATAATTACAAAATTTAAAGCCGACTTGAAATCAAAAATCAAGTCGGCTTTTTTCGGACGGTTACTTCTTTCGGATGGTACCACTTAACGACACAGCCTAAAAAAAGTCCGGCTCAAAAAGCCGGACTTTTTTAAGTCTGTCAAGACGGGGAGATCAACGGTGCGACTCGCGGATCTTATTCAGCATTGCAGAATTGAAGTTATTGGCGTTGAGGAGCTGATCTGTGGTCAGGTGCATACGATAGCGCCAGTAATGCTTCGGATTGGCCGGCTCGTTGATCTGCTCTTCGCGCGGATCCTCACGACGGAGAGAGCCATCAGTCGAGAGCCAGTCCTGAAGAGGAAGGATGCAGAGCATGGAGGGGGATTTAAGCTGGAGATCGACAATCTTGTCGCATATCCAGGGCTCGGCAAACTGTGGAGCCTCACCCCATTCGCCAAGCGTATGATGGTAGAAGCGGTTGATCATATCGCGGTCGCTTTCCCACCACGAGCGGATTCCGCCCATATCGTGAGTGGAAGTGGTGCAGACCGAATAATAGGGATACCGCCAGGTATCGCCGAATTCCAGAGAGGGATCCTTAGGCATACGCTGAATCTCGAGAGTAAGGATCTCAAGCTGGTTCATAACGGCCGGTACGCAATCGGGAATCATACCGAGGTCTTCGGCACAAGTCAGCATGGAGTTGGAATCCAGAAGGGGAGGAAGTTTCCACATAGCCTTGCCATACCAGAAGTCGTTGTGACGATGGTAGTAGAAGTCATTGTAGAGACGGTTGAAGCACCAGCGCTCATAGTCGTTCAACATACGGTACTGATAAGAGAACTGAGCCGAAATGCGGGGATGATAATGTCCGCGATGGTAGGGATCTTCGATGAAGAGAACGTTGTCGATAAGGGCATAAAGCACGTTCTCAAACTGGATGTTCTTCTCATTCTTCTCCTCAGGGGCGAAGAGTTCCTCAACCTTACGCTGAGTATCCACATACTGTTTCAGTACGAAGCGGTCGCCGCCGACATGGTCGAGGAATCTCTCCTTGAATTCCTCCTTGCGGTCGCCAAGCATCTCGTCAAGCATCCATTCGAGGATTAATGGATTAGTCTGAATCTCCGTGTTAATCCAGAAATCAAACTGCTCGCGGAGCTCGTGGGGCGAGAAGGGAAGGGCAGGATTGAAATAACCTAACAGGCCATGAACGGCATCCATAGGAATCTCCCAGATACGGAAGAAACCGAGGATATGATCGATACGATAGGCATCGAAATATTCCGACATTTTGCGGAAACGGTTTTTCCACCATTGGAAACCATCCTTAGCCATCTCATCCCAGTTGTAAGTCGGGAAGCCCCAGTTCTGGCCGAGCACTGAGAAATCATCCGGTGGTGCACCTGCCTGGGTGTTCATATTGAAGAGTTCGGGAGTCTGCCATGCGTCGGCACTGAAGCGGCTGATACCGATGGGAATATCCCCTTTGAGAACCACTCCCTTGCTGTGGGCATAGTCGCGCACGGCACGCAATTGTCGGTCGAGGTGATACTGCACGAAGCAATAGAAGCCTACCTCATCAGCATGTTCGGAAGCGAAACTGTCAACCTTCTCCTGATCGTATGCTGCATATTCGCCCCAGAGGTTGTTGTCGGGAGTGTTGTATATGTCGCGGAGCACACTCCATACTGCGTAAGGCTTGAGCCAGTAGGCGTTGGCCTCATAGAATTTCTTATATTCCTCTGATTCGAGAGTGGCGGTGCCGTCCTGTGAATAAATCTCATGGAGATACTCCTGCTTGCCGTCGTTTACTCGCTCGTAGTCGATTTCAGAGAGGGCATTGAGTTCTCGACCAAGTGCGCGGTAATACTCGCGGCGTGTCTCATCCTTGAGTTCGCCAACCTCTTCCAGGCGAATATATTGGGGATGGAGGGCAAAGGTGGAGTTTGATTTATAAGGATATGAGTCAAGCCATGTCTTGGTCATCATGGTATCATTAACAGGTAACACCTGAAGGATCTTCTGGCCTGTAATGACACACCAGTCAACGAGCTTCTTTATATCGGTGAAATCTCCGATACCGAAATCCTCTTCTGAACGGATAGAGAACACAGGGATTGCTGTCCCGGCTCCTTTCCAATGTTCCTTGGGGTTGGCGAAGTTGCCTCCCTCCACTACCACGTGACTATCGGCTACCGTTTCGGGAATGCCGTAGATGCGGTTTGAGATATATTCCCAGCCGCGGACACTTCCGTCGTGCTTGTTGACTATCAGAAATTTATAATCGAAAGGAGACTTTACGCCGCTCATGGGTACGTTCACCTCCCAGCGTGGGAAGTAGGCGTCGTTCATGCGGAGTGCTTTTGCAGGATCCCAATTGCCCAGGGCATCACCTTCGCCGGAGAGTGCGAGACATTCGTCAGGACTCACCATCGGAGCCTCCACGCGGAAGCAAATAGTGCCGGGAAGAGCCTTGAGGGGTTCGTCGCGATGGGCGCGATGAAGCATTCCGTCAACGAAAGCGGAGGAGAAGAAAGGCTTGTCCTGAGGCTGCGAATGCCATGCGTCAAAGATAGCGTATTCGCCTATACCCTCGCCGGCGGTGAAACGATGGGGTTTACCCCATTCGAATTTCCATGCGCGTTCGGGTGCCTTAACGATAAACTGATAGTCGAAATCGCCGGGATTCCTGTCAAGTTCTATGGTGAGTTCCCATGTATCGGGACTCACGAGAGTCATTTCAGCCGCCTTGTGGATGTCGCCGGATCCGAGTTCGGGAATGTTGCCCGAAAGATAGACCGACTCACCCCAATCGGTGTGATAGTTGATTACGAATGAAATTTTCATGTAAGAATATTTATCTTTAGATTAAAAGTTTAACACATTATTTATCACTCTCAGCCGCATTTGGAATTTCCGCAGGTGGTGCAGATTAGACATCCCTCCTGATATATGAGGGTTTCGGCGCCACATTTGGGACATTTCTGTCCTTTTGCTTCCGTTCCGTTTGGCAGGTATTTCTTCAAGGCGCGTTCCACTCCGTTTTTCCATGTATTGATATTGGTGGAATCGAGTTCGAGAGTTCCGACCAGCTTGAGAACCTGATCAATAGGCATTCCGTAACGCAACACTCCGGAAATCAACTTGGCGTAGTTCCAGAATTCCGGGTTGAATTTCTCGGAAAGGCCTTCGATAGTGGTCTTATATCCTCGTTTATTGACAAACTGAAAGTCATATCTCTTTTTTCCATCGGCATCGACGGTCTTGATTATCGAGCCGTGGCTAACACTTTTTGGGCAGAATATACCGTCTTCATCATCCACCAGTCCGGTGAATATCTCGTAAGGCTTCCCACCGACAAGGCCGACGAACGCTATCCATTTCTCTTTGTTGTTCTGGAATCTTACCACATCTGCCTCCAGTTCGCGCGGACGCTTTGCAAGATGCTCGTGGGTATCGGAGGAGTTGGCTGATGTTTTTTTCTGTTTCACCGACTCCATGACGTTATTTCGCGATCCGTCACGATAGACTGTACATCCTTTGCAGCCTGCTTTCCAGGCCTCGACATAGAGGTCACCTACAAGTTCCTCGCTGACCTCGTTCGGCAAGTTGATCGTTACGCTGATCGAATGGTCCACCCATTTCTGAACAGCTCCCTGCATCCTTACCTTTTCCAGCCAATCGACATCGTTACTGGTGGCTTTATAATAAGGGGAGAGACTCACCAACTCCTCTATCTCCTCAGGAGTCATGGTGCGTTTCGGTTCGATTCCCATGACTTTCATCCATTCAAGGAACTTATGGTGATATACGATATATTCCTCGAAGGAATCGCCCACCTCGTCCACAAAGTCGATCTTGACATTCTCGTCGTTGGGATTTACCTTGCGTTTGCGACGATAGACAGGAAGGAATACCGGCTCGATGCCTGAGGAAGTCTGGGTCATAATAGAGGTCGTTCCGGTCGGAGCTATGGTCAGACAAGCGATATTTCGGCGTCCGTTTTTCACCATCCTTTCATAAAGCGCCGGATCAGCATCGCGCAGGCGTCTGATATAAGGATTATTTTTTTCTCTCTCCGCATCGTACACCTCGAAAGCACCGCGCTCGGCGGCCATATCGACGGAGGCGCTGTAATATGCGAGTGCAAGCTGACGGTGAACCTCGGTGGAGAAATCCGTAGCCTCCGGAGTTCCGTAGCGGAAACCGAGTGCGGCAAGCATATCGCCCTCGCCGGTTGTGCCGCAGCCGGTGCGGCGTCCTTTCAAGGTCTTGGAGCGAATCTTCTTCCAGAGATTCAGTTCGGTAAGCTTAACTTCCAGGGTTTCCGGATCAGATTCGATTTTATTGATTATAGTATCGATCTTCTCCATTTCGAGATCGATTATATCATCCATGATTCTCTGCGCCTTCCCGACGTGGTCGTGGAATAGTCCGAAATCAAATTCCGCTGTCGGAGTGAAGGGGTTCTTCACATAGCTATAGAGATTGATAGCCACAAGGCGGCAACTGTCGTAAGGGCATAGTGGAATCTCGCCGCAAGGGTTTGTAGAAACGGTTTCGAAACCGAGGTCGGAATAGCAGTCGGGCACGGACTCCCGGCGTATCGTATCCCAGAATAGTACTCCCGGCTCAGCGCTTTTCCAGGCGTTATGCACTATTTTTTTCCAGATGGCCGATGCATCAGCGAAACTCACCATCGATGGTGCAGAGCTATCGACCGGGAACTGCTGGCGATATGGTTCCCCGGAGAGGGCACATTCCATGAATTCGTCATCAATTTTGACGGATACGTTCGCGCCGGTGACTTTCCCTTCAGTCATTTTGGCATCGATGAAGTTTTCCGCATCCGGATGCTTTATGCTTACAGTCATCATCAGCGCGCCTCGGCGTCCGTCCTGCGCCACTTCGCGCGTGCTGTTGCTGTAGCGTTCCATGAAGGGCACAAGACCGGTTGATGTCAGGGCCGAATTTTTAACCGGGCTTCCTTTCGGACGTATATGGGAGAGATCATGGCCGACACCGCCACGGCGCTTCATCAGCTGCACCTGCTCCTCATCTATATGGATAATACCTCCGTAGGAGTCAGGATTACCGTCGAGACCGATCACGAAACAGTTGGAGAGAGAACCTACCTGAAAGTCATTGCCGATACCCGCCATAGGGCTTCCCTGAGGGACAATATAACGGAAGTTGCGGAGAAGATCGAAAACCTCATCCTCAGACATCGGGTTTGGATATTTCGATTCTACCCTCACGATTTCCCGGGCTATACGGCGGTGCATGTCATCGGGAGTGAGCTCGTAGAAATTTCCATCGGAATCTTTCAGGGAATATTTGCTCGACCATACTCTTGCCGCCAGCTCATCGCCTTTGAAATAATCGAGAGCGGCGTCATAAACCTGGTCATAACTGTATCTTACTCTTTCCATTGTTGAGGTCGGGAATGTCTCCCGAGGTAGTATGTGTTTGTTGTTTGTTTTACGGGGTATTTTTACTTTATCATGCGGGAGGAGGAAATTTATCTGCAAATATCGGTAAAAAAAATCATATATGATAATGTAGTGAATGAATTTTTTTCTAATTTTGATAAGAGTAGGAAAAAATTTGTTGTTTGAATATAAAGCCGCAGTCAATAGGACGGCGGTTCAGACAATGGTATTTTTCATAAAACATAGAGGAACCGATTGAGATGAGCGTAGGATTCAATTACAATATAGACCTTCCCGACAGCCTTGACGCCATATTGGATCAGGACTTCTGGATCACCGACAATGTTTTCCCGGCTATGTTGCGGTCGCTTACAGAGCCGGTGAAGTTCGCGGCAAATACATGGATTTTCGTAAAGAAGGGTATATGCGATGCAGAAATATCCCTCATTTCCCATCATGTGATCGGTCCGGCGTTCGTGCCTATCAGGAGGTCGCAGTTTCTTAGACCCGCCTATATCAGCGATGATTTCGAGGCTTCTGTCATCGTGATGTCGAAACGGTTCGAGGAGAACCTCTTCCTTCTAATTGCCGACACTCCGCTCTACCAGCAGATGTCGCGTCGAGTGGTTGTCCCGCTTTCGGAGGAGGTCGCGGCCAAAGTGCCCGAGTTTCTCTCAGATCTCATGGCTATCCTTTCTGACAAGGGGAATCCTTACGGCGGCCAGGCTCTCATTTTCACTGTGGGCGAGTTTCTTTTCCGTTACCTGTATAAATGTTACGAACCTTTGAAGGAAGAGCCTCTTACCGGTCAGGGTAGGATGACAAGTCAATTTCTCTCTCTCGTACAGGAGAACTATAAGAAAGAACGTTTCCTGGATTTCTATGCCTCAAAACTCGACATCACTCCTAAACATCTCTCCCGGACAGTCAAGAAACAGACCGGTTTTACGGCTGTTGACTGGATAGAGAGATTCGTGATTCTCGAGGCAAAGGTATTGCTGAAGTCCACCAACCTGAATATACAGCAGATAGCCGACGAATTGAATTTCCCCTCGCAGTCGTTCTTCGGAAAATACTTCAAGAAATATACCGGGATGTCGCCTAAGGAATTCCGGAACGCATAATCCCTATCTCTTGCTCGGGCTGACCGAAGCTTTCCATTTATCAGAAATAATCAGTCCGCCGATAATGAGTACGCAGCCGATGTAGCCGAGAAGGTAAATATTCTCTCCCAAGAAGAAGTAGGCGGCGATCATAGTGACGAGCGGCTGCATATAGAGATAGTTGTTGGCCGTGACCGGACCGAGCACTTTCATGGCCTCGTTCCAGATCAGATATGCGGCCATTGAGCACATCACCACCAGGAAAAGGAAATTGAGCATGTATTGTGGCTGCGCTATATCGAATATGAGTCCCAGATGGTAAGGTTCTTTCTGGATGAAGAGTAGCGGGAGAGCCGTGATGACGCCGTAGAAGAAGAGTTTTCGGGTAATGAAGAGGGAAGTATAAAGAGGAATGATGCGCTTAATAGCCACGGTGTAAATGGCCCAGCACAGTGCGGCTGTTATTGCGAGAAGATCACCCTCGGGGTGAAGTTCCATAGAGGCACCATGACTGAAAATGATGCAACCCACGCCGGCGAAAGCCACCATCGAACCGATTATCACTCCGGCCTTAATCCGTTGCTTAAAAAGGATCGCGACAAGAAAGGTGGTGAAAATCGGCGATATGGATGCCAGCAGGGACACATTTCCGGTCGTCGTGAGCCGTAGCGCATAGTTTTCAGTGATGAAATAGAGCGATCCTGCGCATACTCCGCAGATGGCGAGGGTAAGCTCATCGCGCCAGGAGGCTGACATTATCTTCCGGAAAGTGAGGAGAAGAAGGAGAATGTAGGCGGCCGCGAAACGGTACACATACATCTCGACAGGCGTGAATCCGCCATCTTCCATAAGTATCTTGGTGCTGAGGAAAGAGGATCCCCATGCTATGACTGTTACCAGCGCGCCGAGATGGGCGAGCGGAAGCAGAAGACTCTGCTTGTTGGCAGTGTTGAATTTCATGATTAGATAAAGATTGGGCCCGATTCTCGGGGCAGACTGTAAACCGTCGGATATGATGCCGGGTCAGACTCGGGATTGTTTCCGCTCACAAAGTTAAATAATATTTCCAATATATTCCTATCAGGGACCATAAATTTTTTGAACGAAAAATTTATTTGGATTTTTCAAAATTGCTGATTAAATTTGCGAGAGATAAGAATAGACACGACACGGCATGAAGATAGATCCGGAAGTAAGGGAACATCTGCGGGAAAGGTTCGCGGAGTTTATCAAATCCAAAAGGATGCGGCAGACTCCCGAACGTTTCGCTATCCTTGACAAGGCTCTTGACCAGCGCGTCCATTTCGACATCGACGAGCTATATCGCGATATAGAATCAGACTACCGCGTTTGCCGGGCAACGGTCTATAATACTGTGGAGTTGCTTTGCGAATGTAATATCCTTCGCAAACATTACCTCAACGAGAATCAGGCGGCTTACGAGCTTACCGATGATCGCCACCTCCACCTTATCTGCATGAACTGCGGTAGCGTCCGCGAGATACGCGACCATAAATTCGACGAGTATTTCGAGCAGCTGAAGTTTGGCCGGTTCAAAGCATCGTTTATATCGACCAACATTTACGGCCTCTGCTCCCAGTGCGCCCGCAGGATGAAGATGAAAGAATAGAAAAACCTAACCTTAAAACATTATAAAAGAATACCATGGCAAAAGTAAAACCATTCAAGGGGGTTCGCC
>JAIDPP010000169.1 GCA_029062725.1 Muribaculaceae bacterium
GTATGAAGCCGGCTATATGAACAACGGAATGATGATCCTCCCCCCGATGGCCCTTATAGTGGTGGCATGCATCATCTGGGTCCATAGAATCAAGAATAAAGATCTCCAGGAATAATAGAAAACGAATATGGAAAATCTAAATCTATTCATACGGTCGATCTTTATCGACAACATGATTTTCGCCTACTTCCTCGGCATGTGCTCGTTCCTTGCGGTGTCAAAGAATGTGAAGACCGCTTTTGGTCTTGGAGTAGCCGTGACCTTCGTGCTTATCGTGGCGCTTCCCGTGACATGGTGCATCAACAGCTATATCCTTCAGCCCGGAGCCCTCAGCTGGCTCGGGCAGGAATATGCCTCGGCCGATCTCTCTTTCCTTGGACTGATTATGTTTATAGCCGTGATCGCTGCCCTGGTGCAGCTGCTTGAGATGGTGATAGAGAAATACTCTCCTTCACTTTATAACTCTTTGGGAATCTTCCTCCCGCTCATTGCTGTGAACTGTGCCATTCTTGGTGCTGTCCTCTTCATGCAGCAGCGAGAGTTCAGCAACGCCTGGACCGCCACAGTTTATGGCGCCGGCTCCGGAATCGGCTGGCTTCTGGCCATCACTGCCCTTGCCGCCATTCGCGAACGCCTAAGCTACAGTCACGTGCCTAAACCCCTGCGTGGAATAGGCATCACTTTCATCATTACAGGCCTGATGGGTATCGCTTTCATGAGCTTCCTCGGCATAAAACTCTAAAAGATTCTACAAGATGTATATTCTGAATGCCATACAATGGAATAACGTTATAGCTGCCGCGCTCATATTCCTGGTCATCACGCTCGTCCTGGTCGTGATTCTGCTTTTCGCAAAATCATGGCTCGTGAAATCGGGAGAAGTTGCAATTTCTATCAACGACGGCGCGAAAATGCTTCACACCGAGAGCGGCAAGACGCTCCTCGCCACACTCGGAGAAAACGGTGTGCACCTTTCTTCCGCTTGTGGAGGAAAAGGTAGTTGCGGGCAATGTAAGCTTCAGGTGATTTCAGGAGGAGGCGATATGCTTCCGACCGAAGCGGTCCACTTCACGCGCAAGCAGATCAAAGACCACTGGCGCCTCGGTTGTCAGGTGAAAGTGAAGAACGATATGGAGATTAAGGTCTCCGAATCTGCCCTCGACGTAAAGGAATGGGAATGTACGGTGATCTCAAACAAAAATGTCGCTACATTTATCCTGTCTCTTAAACACATCA
>JAIDPP010000017.1 GCA_029062725.1 Muribaculaceae bacterium
CATGATTATTATATGATCCATAGAAATATTCCGAGATATTCATCCCCTTTACCCACACTTCGCCATTTTCCACAAGGCAATAGGTATCTGTCAAGGAAGCCTTTCCATCTCGGATGGATTTGATTTCAGTTCCGGTCAATACGATTCCGGCCACATAGGTGTCAGATATTTCATAGTCGAATCGTGCGCGCTTATTCTTTATGTTTACTTGTTCAGCCTTCATAAAAATTTAGTTGTTATAGATTAAAAAAAATTTCAAGCAAGACCGTCCACATATAGGGTAACCCGAGGATCAGAAAAGTAAGAATGACTTTTGTGCGTGTCTCTATCTGCGCAGGTACACGAAGAAATCTTACCCCCTTATAAATAATGTAGATTGTCCATATCGGTAAAAAGACAAGTATTGCATCAAGCATAGGGAAAAGGCGTATTGCCATGTAAAATAAGGCAAGACTTGACACATTAATCATTACAAATTCCTTGCCGAAATTGTTTTGAAAGATCTCGCGGGAACCTTTGGGAAGAATAGAACGCCCGATAAGAGTGACACAGAAATAACCGAAAAAGAATGACACGAAAGTGACTAAGGCCTGCATTACACACTCTCCTGTAGTAATGTAGTGTCCGTATAATTTTGGTGTGAAGTCAGAAAGTGACGCTAAGAAAAGTAATGGAAAGAAGCAACCCCGTGCCACCTCGTCCGGAGTATAGCCGCGGCGTTTAAATTCCTTCCAACCCTCAACAGGAGTTGAAAGAATCTTGAACAGCAGCAAAAGCAGATTACCCTTTTCGGAATTTTCTTCATCCTCCTCTTCTTCATCCTCCTCTTCTTCATCCTCCTCTTCCTCATCGTCCTCCTCATCCGTTTCGTCATCTACATCATTCGCGTCGGTTCTGTCATGGTATGTCTCCTGAGCTTTCTGATGCAAAGTATCGTCAGAGAAAATTTTTTCACCGCTTTTGGCATCATCATTAAGACGATAAGACTGAAAGGGAGAAAAGTCATCTTCCTGATCATCCTCCTGCAAAGTATAGAGATTATCCTCTCCGGATGATTCTATATCATACAGAGAGTCAGAATCTGAATCTGACGAATATTTCCCACTGTTGGAATTATCTTTCCTTCCCTTTTTTTCCATTATTTTACAGTGTTACCTCTAATTGAACTAAAAACAGGATACTTAATTATCGTGGAAGGGGAGCGAAGACAAAGAACTGTCTCCGCTCCCTCGATATTACCATTCAATACTTGAGTCAGATCACTCCGCACGATCTTCATTAAGGATGCGGATCATCTCTATCGCGCTCTTCGGGATACGGGTACCGGGACCGAAGATAGCAGCTACACCCGCCTTATACAGGAAGTCGTAGTCCTGAGCAGGAATGACACCACCAGCTGTCACGATAATATCCTCACGTCCAAGCTTCTTAAGCTCCTCAATCACCTGGGGAACCAAAGTCTTATGACCTGCGGCGAGTGATGAGACGCCAAGTATATGCACATCGTTTTCCACAGCCTGACGGGCAGCTTCAGCCGGAGTCTGGAACAAGGGACCCATATCTACATCGAAACCGCAGTCAGCATAACCTGTAGCAACAACCTTTGCACCTCGGTCATGTCCATCCTGACCCATCTTGGCAATCATAATACGGGGCTGACGACCCTCACGCTTTGCGAAATCCGCAACCATCTTACGGGCTTCCTCAAACTCGGGATCACCCTTCTCTTCACTCGAATACACGCCTGATATTGTTTTTATCACTGCTTTATAACGGCCTACTTCAGCCTCGCAGGCATCGGATATCTCTCCTAAAGAAGCACGCAGACCGGCAGCCTTGACGGCAAGATCAAGAAGGTTACCCTTGGAGGGATCCTTTACAGCTTCAGTAATGGCGGCGAGAGCCTTCTTAACTGCCTCTTCGTCACGGTCTTTGCGAAGTTCCTCAAGACGGGCGCACTGCTCTTTTCTAACTTCAGTGTTGTCAACCTCGAGGATATCGATGGGATCCTCATGCTCAAGACGATACTTGTTTATACCGACGATGGTCTGCTTGCCAGAATCTATGCGCGCCTGAGTACGGGCCGCTGCTTCCTCGATCTTTAGCTTCGGAAGACCGGTCTCTATTGCCTTCGCCATACCACCGAGTTTTTCAATCTCCTGAATATGCTCCCATGCACGGTGAGCGATTTCGTTGGTAAGAGCTTCAACATAATAACTACCACCCCATGGATCGACCTGCTTGGTAACGTATGTCTCTTCCTTAATATATATCTGGGTATTGCGGGCGATACGTGCGGAGAAATCTGTCGGAAGTGCAATAGCCTCATCAAGTGCATTTGTGTGAAGCGACTGAGTATGACCAAGGACAGCTCCCATTGCCTCCACGCATGTGCGTCCGACGTTATTAAAGGGATCCTGCTCCGTGAGCGACCATCCGGAGGTCTGAGAGTGTGTGCGCAGTGCAAGCGACTTTGGATTCTTCGGATTGAACTGCTTAACTATTTTTGCCCATAGCATACGGGCAGCACGCATCTTTGCGATTTCCATGAAATAATTCATGGAAATGCCCCAGAAGAATGAGAGGCGTGGAGCGAAAGAGTCGATGTCCATACCCGCGTTTACACCTGCACGAAGGTATTCAAGTCCGTCGGCGAGAGTATATGCAAGCTCTATATCGGCTGTGGCGCCTGCCTCCTGCATGTGGTATCCCGAGCTGGAGATTGAATTGAACTTCGGCATATTCTTTGAGGTGTATTCAAAGATATCGGCGATAATCTTCATTGAGAATGCCGGCGGATAAATATACGTATTACGCACCATGAACTCCTTCAGAATGTCGTTCTGGATAGTTCCTGCCATCTCCTCAAGTTTTGCACCCTGCTCAAGACCTGCATTAATATAGAAGGCGAGCA
>JAIDPP010000170.1 GCA_029062725.1 Muribaculaceae bacterium
TTCTTGCAGTTTTCCTTATCGGTGCATTTGTCGTTAGCACATTGAGCGTTGGCGTTGCCGGCAAAAACAGCCATCAAAAAGAACGAGATTCCAAGAATTGTCTTCTTCATATAATTTCAGTTTGGTGATTTACAATTTTATGACTCTGGATGAATGAAAGAGTTTAAAAACATCCGGGATATTAACCTTTCTTAACTGAAAAATTAGTTAGGCGGTTTTTTAAGATACTATCTTTGAGGTGTCCAGATTTGGGGTGCAATCCGGTGTTTAAAATCATCATAAAAAAGAATTGATCCGAGTGATAGCTAAGGCCTTAAAGGATTGTATAAAAAGAAAAGGGGATAAAAATGTGGTAGTTACGAATTTTTTTTGTAATTTTGCAAAATGTTTTCCAAAACAGACAGGCGTAACATGTACTTATTTTGGAACACAGGGAGTGTTTTCCGCGTCTGTCACAGGTAAGAAAGATTGTTTCACTAAATAACCCGAAATGAGGAAAATCATCAATTCAATCCTGTCGGGGTTTGCGATCGGAATAGCCGCGCTCTGCTTCCTTAAAGGAGGTTTATATATAGGCGCCGCGCTGTTCTCTTTCGGATTGTCGGGAATCATTTATTCCCGATGGCCGCTGTTTACGGGTCTTGCAGGATTTTTCGGCGACAGGCGGGACTTTGTCTCCTTATGGCCGATACTCATTCTAAATGTTGTCGGCACATTCTGCGGCGCGATGCTTGGGATCGATATGAATCTTCAGGAGGCCGCGTGCGCAATGGTGGACGTCCGTGTCGGGAGAGGTTTCGCGGGCAGTCTTCTGCCGGCCATCGGCTGTGGCTTCATAATGTCGGTCAGCGTCAGGTTTGCCCGCGAGGGGAAATGGATTCCTTTGCTTTTAGGTATCCCGACGTTCGTGATCTGCGGCTTTCCCCACTGCATAGCCGACATTGCCTATTATTCACTGTCTCCGCGCGACGGGATTGTTCCGGCTTGGCTCGGAACTGTTCTTGGAAATTTCATCGGCTGCAATATCGCGACCTACGAGAGATTTATCAAAGCTTGAAACGCTTCACCTCGTCAACTCCCGGAATAGCGGTGATATGAGTTATGATTCGCTGCAGTTCATCATAGGAATGAACGCCGAACGTGATTCTACAGGTGACGATCGAATCCTCGGTTTCTGTATGTATGGAGTCAATCGAAAGGTTACAGGTATTCGATACGCAATCCACGATATCTATGAAGAGATGGTAACGGTCAACGGCTCTAATCTCCACCGTGACGGGATAAAGGGTATTGCTCTCCTTATAATCGACCGAGACGATGCTGTCGCCATGCTGCGAGGCGAGCCGGATGGCTTCATGGCAATTACGTTTATGAAGCGTTATGTCACCACCTTTTGTCATGCGGAAACCGATCACTTCTTCACCCGGAATCGGATTGCAGATTTCGCAGCGTAAAAATTCCTCCTTTGGGCGTGCGGCGAGCCATGCGTTGATATTCTTCCGGGCCTTATATGTAACGGTGTGTTTAAGCCAATCGGGTTCGGGATGAGAGGAGGGGGAGGCGAAGACGGTTACGACATCTCCTCTATGGAGCTGGGTCTTGATCGAGGATAGCTGGTTGTTGATGCGGGCATATTGAGCGTGGAGTCCGAGATCCGTATGGACTTCGAAGGCAAAGTCAAGAACGGTGGCTTTCTGAGGAAGGACGATAGGTTTGCCGTTAGGTGTAAAAGTCATAATATCGTCATTATAGAAAGAGGTAACGACATTTTGTATGAAGTTTGTACCATCCTGACCCTGCTGGGCGATATCGCGCAGGATATTTCTGAATTTATCGATCCAGTTTCTTACGGAGCTGACCGAATCATCCTCGGCCATGCATCCGATCCGGGAATCGCGGGCCATTCTCTCGCTTGAGATATGGACCTCCTGCCAGCGTCCGAAATCAGCCATTAGCTTGAGGTGGAAACTGCGGTATCCGTTCTCTTTTGGAGAATCGATATAGTTAGATATTCCTCCGGGCTTCTCCTTAAAGCGGTCGGTCAGGAGGGCATATATCTTAAGGATCATCTCCTTTTCGGAAGAGCCGTCGGTCGGATTAGGGAAAACAATCTCTATGAAATGACGATATTTTAGATGATTGAAATCATCGCCGTATTTCTGCATCTTCCTATATAGGGAATATGGACGTCGGTAATCCACGGAGACAGTGGCCTCGATACCGTTTTCAGCGAGGATTTTGCGGATCTCATCCATGAATTTGTCAATTTTGGCACGGTTCTGGTTACGATCCATTGAAATAAGGGAGTCTATTTCGGCATATTCATGAGGGCAACGGAAGCGGAGCGACAGATTCTCGAGTTCTGTCTTTACATGGTATAGACCGAGACGATTGGCCAGCGGGGCATAGAAATAGTCGGTTTCACCGGCGATTTTCATCTGCTTGTCGGGACGCATCGAGGAAAGGGTCCGCATATTATGAAGACGGTCGGCGAGTTTTACGAGAAGAGCTCGGATGTCATACTGGACGGAATTGAGCATCTGGCGGTAATTATCGACCTGCTTTGAAACGGTGTATTTCTCTTTCTTCTGTTTGGTGACTACACGGACAAGGAAAGCGACATCGTCGCCGAAGCGAGATTTAATATCCTCGATGGTATAGCTCGTGTCTTCCACGACATCATGGAGGAAAGCGGCAATTATGGAATTGACATCAAGATTCAATTCCCGGGCGCAAATATCAGCCACGGCGATAGGATGCAGGATATAAGGTTCGCCGGTCTTTCTCTTCTGTGGGGAATGAGCCTCACGGGCGAGTTCGAAAGCCTGACGGATACGGGTCATATCTTCTACAGAGACTCGAGTAGCCAATACGCGGAACACTTTTTCGGCACGCTCTTTGATGATTAAGTCGTAATTGACAGCCATAATGATAGGAAGAAATGAGAATTTCGGTATTAAAAACTCAAAATTATAAAAAATAAATATAGAAAACAACATAAAATAAGGAAATAAATATAGAAAACAGGTAAAGAAATCAGGCAGGAATACTCCTGCAATCTTAAAAAAGTTAAAAACAGGCTATATAAGGGCTATCGGGAAATATAAATTGAACCCTACCGGCTTATAACATGTTTTAATAGTGATGAAAAAGTTAACAACAATTTTATTAGTTCTGCTTGCACTCATCATTCCTGCCGTCACTTGGCTTCCCGGCTACGGGAATTCGAGCAAGACGAAGGATATGCCTAAGGAGCAAGTCGAGGACATCTCCACCTTTGAGCAGGCGGTGCAGATCATCAAGAAATATGAAGGACTGCATTCGACTCGCCACTGGCCTCTGATAGGCTACGGGCATCTGGTGATGCCGGGTGAGAAATTCAGCCGCTCCAAGGCCTTGTCAAAGAAGGAGGCTGAGGCGTTGCTGAGAAAGGATCTTTTGAAAAATTGCGCTGTCTTCAGAGAATATGGAAAAGATTCCTTATTGTTGGGTGTTTTAGCATACAATATTGGTGCGGGCGCCACGTTAAAATCAGCGGTTGTTAAGAAACTTAAGAGCGGCAACCGCAATATCAAGGATAGTTACCTTGCACATTGCCGTTATAAAGGAAAGGTTTTATCAGGCCTTAAGAAGAGAAGAGTTGAGGAATTCGAGGCTCTTTTCATAGAGGATGATGAACTTTTGAAATCGAACGGCAACCCCACGGAGGCTCTTCACAGCGGAGAGATGGTAGCGGAAGCCGGCCATCAGGCAGCTGCGACTGAAGAGGGAGCTCTTTTCGCATCGGTTTTCTCTCCGGTGCGCATGATGCTCGGAGCCCTTTCGCATCCGTTCCGTCTGACGGAATGGAACGACGGAGAGGCTATGGCGGCAACCACTAATTTTAATCAGCCTTTATCCAAAACGTTATGCACAGCATTTATTTGACATTTATAAGCTTTATCGCCGCGGGAACGCTCTTCGGTAGCTGTGGTAGCAAAGGCTCCTCCGGGATGTCAGATACTACGGCGGTCGTAACAGATTCTCTGCCTGCGGATGTGACCGATATTGTCGATGCCGTCACCAAGGATGACCGGGAGAAATTTTCCTCTCGCGTGAATTATCCTCTTGCGCGCCCATATCCCTTGAAGGATATAGAAGATGAGGAAGAGATGAAATCCTATTATCAGGTGATGGTTGACGACTCCCTCAAGAATGTCATTGCTAAATCATCGGGCAACGACTGGAGTTCGGAAGGTTGGCGTGGTTGGACGGTAGAAGACGGA
>JAIDPP010000171.1 GCA_029062725.1 Muribaculaceae bacterium
GCATCGGCTACGGATACTCCTGGATCCTCAACCGCCACTGGAACCTCGAAGCCGAAATCGGAGCGGGATATATCTACACCAAAGGCGACGTCTATCCCTGCAAGGAATGTGGCTCGAAAATCCTCGAAGACTGGACCCACTCCTACATCGGCCTCACAAAAGCGGCAATCTCTATTGTGTATCTTTTCTAAAAGCGAAGCCTGACGATGAAAACAGCAAAGATTATCGCGCTCTCCGCTATCATCTGCGGATCATTCGCCGGCAACGCGGCGGATATGAAGACAGCCCCGGCATCCGAAATCGCAATCCGGAACCTTGACATCCGGAAAGCCGACGGCAGAATCATCCTCGACATGACCCTCGACGCGTCGCGCCTGAAGATGAACACCAACCGCGAAGCAGTCTATACCCCCATGATCATAAAGGGTAACGACACAGTGAAAATGAAACCTATCTCCGTGGCGGGACGCAACCGCTGGTACAGCCACCTCCGCGGAGACGACAATAAAGCCGGAACCCTCCGGGCCGGCGAAATCAAAGAACCGATCCTCTACAGCTACGAAGCACCCTACGCCGAATGGATGGAAATCTCTCAGGTTGAGGTGAAATGCGAAGAGAAAGGCTGTTGCGGTAAGTTCGAGGGAGCGAGATTCGTTCCGATAGCCGATATCGACCTCGCCCCGAAACCTTTCGAACCCCGCATGGTCTATGTCACTCCCAAGGCCGAGGCCGTAAAGGAACGTTCGATAGCGGCGAAAGCCTACGTTGACTTCCCCGTCAACAAGATAGAGATCTATCCCGACTACCGCCGCAACCCCGTGGAGCTGAAGAAAATCCTTGCGACAATCGACTCCGTCCGCGCCGACAAGAACCTCACCTTCCGCAGCATCCACATCAAGGGTTTCGCATCGCCCGAAGGCTCCTACGCCAACAATGAGCGCCTCGCCAAAGGCCGTACGCAGACCCTCGCCGATTACGTAAGGAATCTTTATAAATTCAAACGCGACGTCATCACCACCTCCTACACCCCGGAGGATTGGGCGGGACTCGAAGAATATCTCCGCAGCGAAGCTGCACAGCGCACCTTGACAAACCCCGCAGGGATCCTCGCCATCATCACCGACCCCGCCTACCGCGGGAAGGACGATGCCCGCGAGGCGGCGATCAAGACCAAGTTCCCGAAGGATTACCAATACCTTCTCGCCGAGGTCTATCCCGGTCTGCGTCATTCGGATTACGCGGTGAACTTCATCGTCCGCAGCTACACGCAGCCCGAGGAGATCATCGAAACCATGCGCACCGCTCCCCAGAACCTCTCCCTTGACGAGCTCTTCGTGGCGGCGCAGAGCGTGGAGCCGGGATCCGAGGTATATAACGAGGCGTTCGACCTGGCCGCCAAGATGTATCCCAACGATCCGATCGCCAACCTGAACGCCGGCAACGCCGCCCTTCAGCGCCGCGACCTCGTGAGCGCGGAGAAATATCTCGCAAAGGCCGGCGATTCCGACGAAGCCGAATATGCCCGCGCAGTCTTAGCCGGACTCAAAGGCGACTATCCCGCGGCCGCGAAAATGCTCTCCAAGCTCCCCTTGACGCAGGCCAAGGCAGCCGAAAAGCAGATTCAGGCCATAGAGGAAGCCAAAGGTCAGGTCTTCAAGCAGACCGCCGACAGCTTCTGATAAGCGGATTCCGTTCAGGATTCAAAATAGGAAATAACCTTTTTTATAAACAATTTATACTTTTAACTCAAAAAGCTCTAACATGAAAAAGATTTATGGAATAGCAGCATTCGCTGCAGCCATGACGCTCGCAAGCTGCTCCAACAACGACGAGCCCAATGTAAACCCCGGTAATACCGTTACCGATGGTTACCTCGCTATCAAGATCGCTAACGTTGACACTCGTTCTAATGTTGGTGGTTATGCGTACGGAACGGATGATGAGAACAAGGTGTCTAACGCAACTCTCGTGTTCTTTGACGATCAGGATCAACTTATCGGTATCACTACTCAGGCTGATGTTAAAGATTTTACTGCACAGGCCAATGGCGGTAACATCGCTGCTACCAAGACAATGGTGGTTCCCGTAACTAAGATTTCCGGAAAAGAGGCTTCTGATTGCGCTTCTGTAATCGTTGTTCTTAACTCTACTGATGACATTGATGCTGAACTTGCTGCCAAGTCAAACGTAGATGGTGTACGTG
>JAIDPP010000172.1 GCA_029062725.1 Muribaculaceae bacterium
CCGTGTTCTCGTGTTTTCCATAATACTTTTTCTAACTAACCTAACATCATGAAACGAATTTCTTACTTTCTGTAATTATAACATCGAAAGCCAATGTATGGTTCACCGTGATTGAAAAATATATTCTCTTACTACTCATATTCCTGTGCTTTAGGCGAGACAGGCATCGAGCTCTTGAGCGAGCTTTTCGCGGTCGAGGTCCCGACCGATGAAAACGAGTTTTATCATACGGTCACCATATTCTTCGTCCCAGTCGCGTCGGAGGTTGGGATCGCGCATCATCATTATCTCGAGTTCTTCCCGGGGTGCTGTGGCATACCAATAGCCGGCCTCCTTCAGATTCACCTGCTTTCCTGCCGTCTCAAAGAGCAAGGACATGTCCTTGTTATGGCTGAAATAGATCACACCTTTCGAGCGGATGATATTCTTGGGCCAGTGAAGGTTTACAAAACGGTCAAATTTGTGGAAGTCAAATGGTCTGCGACGGAAATATACGTATGTTCCAATCCCATACTCTTCAGCCTCTCCTTCCCCATGATGATGGTGATGATGGCAGTGTCCGTCGCAATTATGTCCCTGCTCTCCATGTCGCGGACCATGATCGTAGTCGTGGTGATGGTCCCCTTGCTCAATCTCGTGGTGATGTTCCTCATGCTCATGATGATGATGCTCATCCTCATGATGATGATGCTCATCCTCATGGTGATGATGCTCATCCTCATGGTGATGATGCTCATCCTCCATCTGTTCTTCAGCGGGACCCTCTATTTTCTGAACCCATGTTGCGGATGTGGCCACATCTTCGAAATCAAAAAGGTGAGTGTCGAGGAGGTCAACAAGAGGAACATCGCAGTAATCGCACTCCAGGATGCGTGCCCGCGGCTGCAAGGCACGGATAACACTCTTTATATGAGCCGCCTCCTTAGGAGTAACTTCAGAAATCTTATTCAGAAGGATTATATTGCAGAATTCGATCTGCTCTATGATAAGGTTTTCAATGTCTTCCTCGTCGATTTCATTCTTCTGCAGATTCTCTCCGCATCCGAATTCATCCCTGAGACGCAGCGCATCCACCACTGTCACGATAGCGTCCAGCCGCGGATGCTCCTCCACTGCTCCGGCGGGAGAAATCATCTGTTCCATACGGCAGATTGTCTGGGCGATCGGTGCAGGCTCGCACACTCCGGAAGCCTCTATCACGATATAATCAAACCGTCGGGTGGCGAGCAAATCATCTATCTGTTTGATTAGATCCATCTGGAGGGTGCAACAGATGCAGCCGTTCTGGAGAGCCACAAGATCGCCGGAAGAATCCTGACCTACGATTCCTCCTTTCTGAATGAGGTCGGCATCTATGTTAACCTCCCCGAGGTCGTTGACAATAACAGCAAAACGTATCCCCTTTTTATTATTGAGTATATGATTGAGAAGCGTGGTCTTGCCGCTTCCGAGATAGCCGGTGAGCAGAAGCACCGGAATTTCCTTTGATTCTTTCATCAGTATGTGTTTAAGTCAATACACACTTACAACAAATAAAAAAATATTATGGTCAGTTATCCGTTATAAAATAAGGTAAAAAAGATTGAAAAAATGAGTGAAAGCGGAGGCTTGAGACAACGTTTGGGATTCTGGGGACTGACCGGGATTGTTTTCGGCTCGGTGATAGGAGGGTCGATATTCAATATCTCACAGACACTTGCGCGCAATGCGGCGCTTGGTGCCACACTTGCCGCATGGCTTATCACGGGAGTCGGAATCCTTTTCCTTGTGGTTACGTTCAAGCGTCTTGCAGACGCACGTCCGGATCTGAAGGCGGGTATCTACCAATACGCACAGGAGGGATTCGGCAACTACTGCGGATTCAATATGGCCTGGGGCTACTGGCTTTGCGTGATATTGGGAAACGTGACTTACGCCGTTATGATCAACGATTCGATAGGCTCTTTCATCCCTCTTTTCCGCGATAACTCCTACATGACCTTCGGCTTCGGCACGCTTTTGATATGGATGATGTTCGGCTTAGTGTCGCAGGGTGTCAAATCGGCCGCGATGGTCAACACCCTTCTCTCTGCCCTCAAATTCGCGTGTATCATCCTTATTGTCGGCGTACTGCTGATATGTATGAAGATAGGTATGTTCACTCAGGATTTCTGGGGTCATTCCCTCTCGCCCGACCTTGGTCCGTTCGGGAAGCAGTGCTCCTCCTGCATGCTGGTCACTATCTGGAGTTTCTTGGGAATAGAGGGGGCCGTGATGATGGCGGGTCGTGCTCGCCGCTCTTCTGATGTCGGGAAAGCCACTGTCACAGGTTTTCTTTTGGCTTTGGTGCTTTACATATTAGTCTCAACCCTTTGCTACGGCGTTATGACGCAGCCGCAGATGGCCGCTCTCCCGAATCCGTCGTTAGCTTACGTATTGGAGGCATCCGCCGGAGCCTGGGCTAAATGGTTTGTCATCGCCTCGGTGATAGTCTCCCTTAGCGGTGGTTTCGTAGCCTGGACGCTTGTGTGTGCTCAGGTGCCTTACGAGGCGGCTGCTGTCAGGATTTTCCCGCGGCAATTCATGCGTCTAAACCGGAAAGGTATGCCTTGGTTCGGAATGGCGTGTGCCTCTCTGGTGATGACCTTATGCCTGCTTCTTGTTGTCACGGCTCAGAATGTCTATGTGGCCGCCCTGAACCTCACGGCTCTGATGGTGCTCCCTCCCTATCTTTTCTGTGGACTTTACCTGTGGAAGCTGACCTGTTCGGAAAGCGGGATGCGGGGCCTGAAAGGGGGACGCTGCATTAACCGCTTTATCGCCGGTATGGAGGTGGCTTTCTGTCTGTATATAATGTGGTCCGCCACTTTCAGGCTTCTGATAGTGACATCCCTTTTCTATGTGATAGGGGTGATACTCTTTATGATAGCGAGGGTGCAGAATTCCAACGGTCTTGTAAGGAAAGGGGATCTCCTTCATCCTCGCCGGATTGTCGGAGGAGTATTCAGCCGCGGGGAGTTCGTTCTTTTTCTTGTGTTGGCATCGTTGGCCGTGGTATCGGTCGTGATGCTGATGAGAGGGGATATACGTCTGGATGTATGAGCAGATACTGAATACAGCAACCCCGGTGTGACATTCGTCGTCCCGGGGTTG
Organism: Muribaculaceae bacterium; assembly: GCA_029062725.1. GTDB lineage: Bacteria > Bacteroidota > Bacteroidia > Bacteroidales > Muribaculaceae > Lepagella. The sequence goes on from JAIDPP010000172.1 coordinate 3,133, forward strand.
CTGTATTTTCATTATAGTGGCTAATCAAGCAGTCCGAAATGGCGTAGTGCGTTGCATACGCCATGTTCGGAATCGGAGGAGGTCACGTAATCGGCCGCATCCTTCACTTTGCGGTCGGCATTGCCCATAGCCACTCCGATCCCTGCGGCTTTAAGCATCCCGATATCATTGGAGCCATCGCCGAATGCCATGGTTTCCGACATGCTGAATCCGAAATGGCGGCACATCGCTTCGAGCCCTTTCGCCTTGTCGCTCCCCGCAGGGATGATGTCGCAGAAATAAGGGTTCCAACTGGTTGGCTCAGCATGTAGGAGCGTCTCTCCGAACAGTCCGCTCTCACGTCGGTCTTGTTCGGAGCCGAAGGCCATCAGCTGAACCACATCCTTTCCACGTGCCTCCCGGATCTCTCTTTCCGGAACGGGTGGAAGATGCAGTTCCGAGCCGACCAGCTCTACTTCGGGAGTGTGGCGCGTGATGAAGATATTCCCTTCTGCCGGCACAACAACCAAAGGTATGTCGCTTTTCTTTGAGAATTCCTCGAGACGTTCCATATCCGCTGGGTCTATGGTCTGCCGGTGGATGCAGGTCTTGCGGTCGGCCTCCAGACACATTCCACCGTTGACTGTGACGAATCCGTCGAATTGTGTGTCGCCGAGATTGTTGATCCATTCGGGATGGCGTCCCGTGGCGATGAAAACCTTCACCCCCTTGCGTCGCACCTCGGCGATGGCCTCCGCCACTTCCTCCGGGATATGCCCCATACCGTAGGAAACAAGCGTGCAGTCTATGTCGCAGAAAAGCGCTTTAATCATAAGATT
>JAIDPP010000173.1 GCA_029062725.1 Muribaculaceae bacterium
AACTCCTTCCTTATAATTACAAAATTTAAAGCCGACTTGAAATCAAAAATCAAGTCGGCTTTTTTCGGACGGTTACATATAATTGAAGGGGCTTCGTCAACACGACGGTGCCCCTTCCTTTTTATGATACGATTATTTTGATTTTATATCTTCGCCGACTCACGGGAAAAAGGTTTTAGCCTTAGATGGCCGACCGTATGATTCCACGGCTTGATTTTGTAACGAAATCCACGATTTCCCTACGGTATTTTGTGTCGGGGAGGGTAGATTCAACGAGCTTGACGGCGTTGGTGACATTCAGGTCGCTCAAATAAATGATCTTGTAGATCTCCGCAATCTCGCGTATCTCCTCATCGGTAAAACCGTTTCTATGGAGCCCTATGGAGTTGAGGCCGACGTAAGAGATCGGCTCACGAGCCGCCTTTACAAACGGAGGTATGTCCTTATTGACTAATGCTCCGCCCTGAAGCATGATATTTCTACCAAGATGGCAGAACTGATGGACCAGAGAGCCTCCTCCAATCACCGCACAGTCATCGACGATAACTTCTCCTGCAAACTGAGCAGCATTGGAGACTATTACCTTGTTGCCGATACGGCAATCGTGGGCTACATGAACGTAGGCCATAAGAAGCGTGTTATCCCCCACCCTCGTCTCTCCCTTGGAGGCAGTACCGCGGTTGACGGTAACACATTCCCGGATCGTCGTGCCATTACCGATATAAGCGAAGGTCTTCTCACCTCGGAATTTAAGATCCTGCGGAATTGCTGAAATGACAGCTCCGGGAAAGATCGTGACTCCTGAACCTATACGCGCTCCGGGAAAGATTGTTACATTTCCATGCAGCACGCAGTTATCGCCAATCTCAACATCTTCATGAATTGTGCAGAAGTCGCCTATACTGACATTATTCCCGATTTTCGCATCAGGGTTGACACTATAAAGATTTCCCATTTCTTACTTGTTTTTGATAATCTGGGCCATGAACTCAGCCTCGCAAACAACCTTCTCTCCAACGAAGGCATATCCCTTGACCACAGCGCATCCACGGCGTATTTCCGTAGTGAGGGCAACATTAAGAAGCAATGTATTGCCGGGAACAACCTTCTGACGGAATTTCACATTGTCAATCTTAAGGAAATAGGTGGAGTATTTCTCAGGATCCTCAAGATAGTTGAGTACAAGAACACCGGCCGCCTGAGCCATTGCCTCTACCTGAAGGACACCGGGCATGACAGGTTCCTGAGGGAAGTGTCCTGGGAAGAAAGGTTCGTTCACGGTCACATTCTTCACTGCCACACAATGTTTCTTATCCATCTCTATGATCTTGTCTATAAGCAGGAAGGGATAGCGGTGAGGAAGAAGTTTCTTGATGCCGTTGATATCTATAAGAGGAGCAAGGTTAGGATTATAGACTGGAGACTGCACCTCCGTATGTCTCACCTCCTTGCGCATCATGCGTGTGAATTTGTTGTTGATGGTGTGGCCGGGGCGGATTGCAACTACCCGACCCTTCAAAGGACGACCGATCAAAGCGAAGTCGCCGATAATATCCATCAGTTTATGACGTGC
>JAIDPP010000174.1 GCA_029062725.1 Muribaculaceae bacterium
CTACTATTGAGCGCCCCGAAATCCAGGCTACTGACGGCATGCTGACCCCTCAGATTCTTGAAGCCTTCGGCCGTATTTCAGAAGCTACTCCCTCGCCCGATGGTTCCAAAATCATCTTTACTCTGACCTACGAGAGTATCGAGCTCAATAAGGGCAACGCGGAAATCTACTCCATCGACGCTGACGGAGGTAATATGTCCAGACTCACTAAGTCGGCAGGATCGGAATCCAATATCCGATGGATAGAGAATGGAAAGAAGATCGCCTTCATACGCTTCGACAAGGAGTCTGAGACTTCTCAGCTTTTCGTTATGAATGCTGATGGCTCCGGGGAGAAAAAGGTATCGGATTTCAAAACCGGTATCAACTGCTTTGAAATATCACCCGACGGTTCAAAGATTGTCTTTGCAAGCTCCATCGAAGACTACAATAAAAACGATGAGCAGCTGTTTAAAGATCTTCCGAAAACCACAGGGCGTGTGGTTGATGACCTCGGATATAAACATTGGGATGAATGGATTACAAAGATTCCCCATCCTTTCGTAGCCGATTTCAATAACGGCACCGTGGAAAATCCCATTGACATTATGGAAGGAGAACCTTACGAATGTCCGATGCTGCCTTTCGGAGGCGCTGAATCTTTTGCCTGGAGTCCCGACAGCAAATCTCTTGTCTATGTTTCCCGTAAACAAAAGGGCCAGGATATGGTGTTCTCGACTGACAGTAACCTTTATCTCTACGACCTTGTCACCAAGTCCACCCGAAATCTTACGGAAGGAATGCCGGGATATGATACCGATCCTGTGTTCTCTCCCGACGGAAAGACTATCGCATGGCTTTCTATGGCTACTCCCAAATATGAAAGCGATAAGAAACGTCTGATGGTGATGAATGTTGACGGAAGCGAAAAACGCGATCTGACCGAAAACTGGGATTATTGGCCTGAAAATATCGCCTGGGCTAAAGATGGCAAGTCAATCTGGTTTACCGGCTACTATCAGGGCGTGTCTCCGGTATTCACCATTGATGTAAATACTTGTGCGATCGACACCGTTGCTAACGGCCAGTGCGATTTTGTCAATGTCGCTCCTCTTAACGACAATTCCGCGATAGCCCTCCGCCATTCAATGCGATCTCCTAATGAAATCACGCTCATTCAGAAAGGAAGTGTAAAAGACCTTACTTCTGTAAATGCCGAACTTCTTGGAAAACTGAAATTAGGCGAAGTCAAGAAAGTCCTTGTCCCGACAACCGACGGAAAGGAGATGACATGCTGGGAGATTCTCCCTCCGGATTTCGATCCTAATAAAAAGTATCCTGCTATCCTTTATTGTCAGGGTGGGCCGCAGCAAGCAGTCAGTCAGTTCTGGAGCTATAGATGGAACTTCATGATAATGGCTGCTAACGGATATATTGTCATCGCCCCCAACCGTCGTGGCGTTCCAGGCTTCGGAGAGGAATGGAACCGTCAGATTTCCGGAGACTACGGAGGTCAAAACATGCAAGACTATTTCTCTGCCACGGATTATATCAAAAGCCGTCCTTACGTAGATGAGATTCGGGTAGGAGCGAT
>JAIDPP010000175.1 GCA_029062725.1 Muribaculaceae bacterium
ACTTAGCCGGCTGACGTGTAGCAAAGACTATATCGACAATATAGTTCTCTATCTTCTCGTCAAGATAGATTTTCTCTACAATTTTCTGCACTTCCAGGATCTCACGCTTATCAACAAGAGCTGTCACAGGATCAAGTTCCCCCTTAATATTCTGGCGGATAATGGCTTTTTCCTCCTCCTTGTTAGGATAACCTATAACGACCTTGAGTAAAAATCGGTCAACCTGTGCCTCGGGAAGAGGATATGTACCCTCCTGCTCGATAGGATTCTGAGTGGCCATCACAAGGAAAGGCTCCGGAAGCCGGAAAGTCTCATCGCCGATGGTGACCTGACGTTCCTGCATGGCCTCGAGAAGCGCACTCTGGACTTTGGCCGGAGCGCGGTTGATTTCATCGGCAAGGACGAAGTTGGCGAAAACCGGACCTTTCTTTACTTCAAAGGACTCTTTCTTTATACTGTAGATGAGTGTTCCGATAACATCTGCCGGGAGAAGGTCGGGAGTGAACTGCACACGACTGTATTTTGCATCGACAAGCGAAGCAAGGGTCTTTATCGCGAGAGTCTTTGCAAGCCCCGGCACTCCTTCAAGCAGTACATGACCGTTGCAGAGCAAAGCTATGAGGAGAGAATCGACAAGATGCTTCTGGCCTACAATGCGTCGGTCCATACCGCTGCGGATAAGACTTAGAAAACCTGCCTTGGAGGCGATCAAATCATTTAGATCCCTGATATTAAGTGTCTCTTCCATATTTTTGTAAAGTATATTTTTCTATCCTGTTTGAGGTTCTGATTATCGTTATGAAATTGCTTTACAGTATCTTTCTTGTAAATAAGACTACACCGACTTTCTTTTGACCGGAGTTAGCTTGATACCATAAGAAAGTGACCGATAGCTACCGATCACCTTCTTCGGAAAAATCTACTGCAAAAGTAGTATTAAATATGCAGTTAACAGTCAATCTCACTGTTAAATAACGTTTAAATGTTAAAATCTCAACCTTATAATTTGTTAACGTCAACCGCCCAAAAACCTAAAGGAGACAGGTCAATCGTTCTGAAACGCATTCCAACCCTGCGCACGTATCGGAATATCAGCTCCATCGCGGGTCACCAACGCACATCCGAGCTCCGGCTTAGTAATGTAACCAATAGTCGAGATCCCTTTGATTTTATTTATTTTCTCATGATCCGTAAGAGGTACGGTAAAGAGAAGTTCGTAATCTTCTCCACCGTTCATGGCGGCAGTCACAAGGTTCATGTTAAGTTCCTCTGCCATGACAGCAGTCTGATAATCGATAGGTATCTTCTCCTCATATACCCGGCATCCGGTTCCGGATTGGCTGCAAATATGGAGAAGCTCAGAACTCAGGCCGTCACTTACATCCATCATCGCGGTAGGCTTTATGCCGGCCTCATCGAGAATACGGATGATATCCTTACGGGCTTCCGGCTTGAGCTGACGCTCAAGAATATATTCCTTACCACTGAAGTCGGGCTGGAAATCAGGGATACCGCTCTGAGCCGCCACACGGTTTTCCCGCTCAAGCAGCTGCAGGCCCATGTAGGCCGCTCC
>JAIDPP010000176.1 GCA_029062725.1 Muribaculaceae bacterium
GTCCATCATACCAGCGCCGGTCATGTGGCGCAGTTTCTTGATATCTTCAATGCTTACTGCCATTTCAGTATATGTTAATCTAAATAGGTTTTTAAAAGAGAAAAGCGGTCATCCTTATAAAAGAGCACTAAGGACGACCGCGTTTAAAATTCAGAATTACTCAGCTTCTGTAACTTCCTCCTTGACTTCTACAGTCTCGGCAGGAGCGGCCGCACGCTCATCGTTGCGGCGAACGCGGCGACGCTTGCCGGCGGCGGGAGCATCGTTCTCCTCCTTGTCCTCGGGAGCGTCGATCTTCTCAACCTTGCGCTCCTCAAGGCCCTCTGCCATTGCGCCGCAAACAGCGTCAAGGATCACCTCGATGCTCTTTGAAGCATCATCGTTGGCCGGGATTACATAGTCGATATCCTCGGGATTGGAGTTAGTATCGACGATAGCGAAAACCGGGATACCAAGACGATTTGCCTCAGCGACAGCGATATGCTCCTTCATAACGTCAACCACGAATAGAGCTGACGGAAGGCGACCGAGGTCGGCGATAGAACCGAGGTTCTTCTCGAGCTTGGCACGCTGACGTGTGATCTGAAGCTTCTCGCGCTTAGAAAGGTTGTCGAAAGTGCCGTCCTTGAGCATCTTGTCAATGGAGGTCATTTTCTTCACAGCCTTACGGATAGTGGGGAAGTTGGTGAGCATACCGCCGGGCCAGCGTTCGATAACGTATGGCATGTTAATTTCCTTTGCTTTGTTGGCGATAGCTTCTTTGGCCTGTTTCTTAGTAGCCACGAAAAGCACTTTCTTACCGCTCTTCGCGATCTGACGGAGAGCCTGTGCCGCCTCGTCGATCTTGGCTGCTGTCTTGTAGAGATCTATGATGTGGATACCATTACGCTCCATGAAGATATAGGGAGCCATTGCGGGATTCCATTTGCGTTTGAGGTGTCCGAAATGACATCCTGCCTCAAGGAGCTGATTGAATGTTGGTGTTGCCATTCTGAAAATTTTTCTTTTTTTGTTTACGTTCTTCTGATTTTACAATCCACGGGTAGGGAACGTGTCCATCTTGCGGATTTAGATACTAAACACCGAGGAGAGCCGAACGAGGAGAAAGAGTTGTGTCCAGTGC
>JAIDPP010000177.1 GCA_029062725.1 Muribaculaceae bacterium
GGCTCCACCCGTTCCAAGAACAAGTGCCCGCTTCATCCCGGGAGTTAAAAGTGGTTTCAACGATTCTGAAAAACCAATATAGTCAGAATTATATCCGGTGAGGATCATATCCTCGTCTCGACGGTCAATTTTCACAACATTGACAGCTCCAATTGCCTTAGCTTCTTCTGATAAGTCGTCAAGTATCCCTTTTACAGCCTCTTTATAGGGAATGGTGACATTCAATCCCTTCAAAGTGGTCTCTCTGGCAATTAAACCGGTAAATTCAGAGATATTTTCCAAGGGGTATAGGGAATATATGGCGTCAATTCCTTCGGAAAGAAATTTCTCGGTAAAGTATCGTTTTGAAAAAGAATGTCCGAGCGGGTAACCGATCAGACCGAATTTTTCAGTCATAAGCAAACTTTAACAGGTTATAAGATTACCAGATTACAACTCTCTCGTTTTCGGGACGATACATCTCGTCTCCTTCCTCTATACCGAAAGCCTCCAAGAAAGGGGAGAGATTCGGCAATGTTACGTTGACACGGTTCCTTCCTAAAGAATGAGGATCCGATTGAGTCCTGTCGAGAATTTCCGCCTCGCGAATATTGTCAGCCCAGACATTGGCATAAGATAAATAGAATCTTTGAAGAGGAGATAGGCCGTCAATAGAACCGGCTTCTCCCTTGCTTGAATCAAGATAAGCTGTAAGCGCGATCCTTAGGCCTCCCTGATCAGCAATATTCTCTCCGAGTGTGAACCTTCCGTTAGCAAAGACTCCCGGCGCTACTTCCGTTTTATCGAACTGTTCTACCAGACGGTCGGCAAGAGCATTAAATTTTCTTGAATCCTCTTTCTCCCACCATTCATTGAGGTTTCCATCTTTGTCGAATTTACGTCCAGAATCATCAAACCCGTGAGTCATCTCATGTCCGATCACAACACCTATTCCCCCATAATTGAGAGCATCGTCAGCATCAGCATCAAAGTAAGGAGGCTGAAGAATCCCGGCAGGAAAACATATCTCGTTCGAGGAAGGATTGTAATAGGCGTTGACCGTTTGTGGGTACATGTGCCACTCCTCCTTATCGACAGGCTTGTTAAGTTTTGAATAGTTGTCTTTAGCATACCATTGTGAGGCGCGAAGGAGATTCTCCTGATAGGAGAGGGTGGGATCAATTTCTATCTCGGAATAATCCTTCCATTTATCTGGATAACCTATCTTAACTTTGAAAGCCGAAAGTTTTTCCTGAGCCTTGCTTTTAGTAGATTCAGACATCCACGAAAGAGCATCTATATGCTTGCCAAGAGCTTTTTTAAGATTTTCTACAAGCTCAAGCATATATTTTTTGTTTTTTTCGGGAAAGTACTTTTTAACATAAAGCTCGCCAACTGCTTCTCCGAACATGGAATTTGCCACCCCCATCGCTCTCTTCCATCTTGGTTCCGGTGTTTCAACTCCTGTCAATACCTTACTAAACTCAAACGAGGCATTGAAAAAGGCATCCCCTATTGAACCGCCAGCTCCTTCTATGATATCGATAATCATCAGGTCTTTCCTTTCCCTCTCACTGAGAGTGGGGATAAAAGCATTAAGAAAACTCATAAATGCTGGAGAAATGACGTTGGCTTTATCAAGGTTTTCTATTCCGATGCCATGAAAATATCTCTCCCATTCGATATTGGGATATTTCTCTTTAATTTCCGAAAGCGACATCATGTTATATCTTGCTAAAGGATCGCGTCTTTGCTCACGTGTCATTTTATGTTCGGCGAATGCCGTTTCCACCCTGATAAGAGTATTCCACATTCTATCCTGATCCTCCCTGTCATATCCAGTCAAACGGAGGATTTCCTTGATATATTTCTCATAAGCCTCCATTATCTCGCTGTTGCGGTCGTTCTTCTCGAGATAATAATCGCGATCGCCGAGTCCAAGGCCCGCTTCTCCGATATGCATGATGTTCATGTCTGAATTGGCAGCGTCAGAGCCAACTCCTGTTCCAAAGAATGGGGAGGCAACTCCATAATGCATCCATGCAACTATATCGGTAAAATCTTCAGGAGAGGATTTTACAACCTTTTCTATCAATGGAAGAATAGGATTAACTCCTTCACGGTTTATGCGCTCGGCATCCATCCCCATTTTATAGAGATCGCTTACCTTTTGGGCAATAGAACCTTTCATCTTTGCCTCAGGTGTTTCATCCATAGTAGTAATAAGGTCGCGCAATTGTTCTCTTGCGTTTTCACGAAGCAGGTCAAAAGTGCCGAAACGGGCAAACTCTCCTTTTAGAGGATGAAGTTTTTTCCATCCTCCACATGCATAAAGATAAAAATCGTGGCGTGGATCTATTGCCGGATCAAGATTTTCTTTTTTTATTCCATATTTATTGGTTTCCATGAAATCGATTCCTATTTTGCTTTGACTAATTTGCTGGTGTTAAGAGGGGTGTTTAGTTTTCTAACTCCTCAAGTTCCAACTGTGCCATTTCCCATTCAGTCATGGCTTCCTCCAGTTTTCCTTTCACATTTTCATATCTTTTCAGAGTCTCCTCGGAGACATCGCCCCCGGCTATGGTGCCTTCGATATTCTGAAGTTCTTTTTCAAGTTTTTCCACCTCTTTTTCTGTCTTTACAACAGCTTTCTCCGCTTTGCTCTTTTGCCGGGCCAACTCTTTCTGTTCTGCATAAGATTGTTTTCCTGAATTTACCGGTTTGGGTTCTTTTGAGGTAAAGGATGTAATTGAATCAGGTAAAGAAGATGAATTCTTCTCCAGGTCCTTAAGGCTTTCCAAATTTTTTCTGCGTAAGAACTCATATATCCCTCCAAGGTTTTCCCTCACTTTACCACCTCCGAATTCATAAATTTTATCCACAAGTCCGTCGAGAAAATAACGGTCATGGCTGACAATAATCATCGTCCCGTCAAAATCCTTGATGGCCGATTTGAGAATATCCTTAGTTTTCATATCAAGATGGTTTGTCGGCTCGTCCAAAATGAGGAAGTTGACCGGTTCTAACAGAAGCTTTATCATGGCAAGACGAGTCTTTTCTCCTCCGGATAAGACGTTCACTTTCTTATCAATTGCCTCTCCGCCAAACATGAAAGCCCCTAATATGTCCCTGATTTTTGTGCGGATTTCTCCTACGGCCACATTGTCTATGGTCTCAAATACGGTAAGGTTTCCATCAAGAAGTTGAGCCTGGTTTTGGGCGAAATATCCTATCTTTATATTATGACCGATTTTTAATGTACCGTCGTATGGAATCTGGTGCATTATACATTTTACGAGCGTGGACTTTCCTTCACCGTTCTTCCCGACAAAGGCCACTTTCTCCCCTCGGCGTATCGTAATATCCACATTGCTGAATACATTGTGATTTCCATAATTCTTTGCAAGGTTTTCAGTAATCAAAGGAAAATCCCCGGAACGCTCTGCAGGTGGAAATTTGAGTCGGAGTCTGGACTTATCGACGTCATCAACTTCTATAGGGATGATTTTTTCAAGTTGCTTGATACGGCTCTGAACCTGAATGGCTTTTGTGGCCTGATAACGAAACCGTTCTATGAAATCCTTAATGTCGGCTATCTGTTTCTGCTGGTTTTCGTAGGCGCGCATCTGCTGTTCGACACGTTCTTTCCTCAACTCGATGAATTTGGAGTAGTTTACTTTATAGTCGTATGCTTTACCGCAGGAAATTTCAATAGTCCTTGTTGTTACATTGTCAAGAAAAGCCCTGTCGTGACTCACAAGTACAACCGCTTTGGCTTTGGAAAGCATGAACTGTTCGAGCCATTGAATTGACTCGATGTCGAGATGGTTTGTCGGCTCATCAAGGAGAAGAACATCAGGTT
>JAIDPP010000178.1 GCA_029062725.1 Muribaculaceae bacterium
CGCATAACACTCAATAATTCAGCAAATTATGGTGGACGTGGTGACTAATGTGGTGACTTGGAGGGGTGTGGGTGAAAGAAAGACCGCTAACTCATTGAGAATTAGCGGTCTTCTGTGGTGTCACCAGGAATCGAACCGGGGACACAAGGATTTTCAGTCCTTTGCTCTACCAACTGAGCTATGACACCTTTCTTTTATTTAATGCTTCGGAAGCATGTTTTTAAACATGCTTTGTTTCCCGTTTGCGTTGCAAAGTTACAAAGTTTTTTCCGTTCTGCCAAATTTTTTAAACAATTTTTTTAATAATTTTTTAGCCTTGTGAGGGTTATGGAGGATATATTATTGAATGTCAGATTTTTATGTTTTATTTTCCCTAACTTGGACCCTCCTTTATAAGAAGCTTATTATTCTTCTACTTACTATATTCTACCTCATACTCTCGTACACAATAGTGGAGATTTCGGACATTATATCCGATGCTTTCTGATCGGTATCCATGAAATCGCGTATCATCACTGCCAAAGTATAATCGCGGCCGTCCGGAAGCCTGAAATAGCCGATGTCGTTGTGGGCCGCAAGTTCCCCACGGCTGTTCCTGTAGCCGCTGCCTGTCTTATGGGCAAACAGAACGTCTTCCTTATCTCTTACCGGTGCACCGATACGGTCGTGCCCGGTCGTCACTTCGGTCAAGGCGCAACGGATAAATTCCCTGTCGGAGTCATTCAATAGTTCCTCTGAATTGAATAGCTTCCGCAAAAGCAAGCCGGCAGCCAAGGGAGAACTGAAGTTCTCATAAGCCAGATCATGGTCGTTACGCATATCCTCCTCGCTCCAGCGGATTGAAAATGTCGTGTCTGGAGCGATAGAGCGAATATATCTGTCGGTCTCCAGTGGCGTGACAATTCTTTGAAAAAGAACATTGCTCGCGTTGTTATCGCTTGAAATCAAAGCATAGCGTATCAGATCGCCAACTGAAATATTAAACGATTCCCCGGCAAAATCTCTCAACATCGGGCTCCAGGTTTTGGAGTCAAGCTCTACCCTCCGGATCTCCATAATACTGTCGAGGGATTGACCGTTGCGCTCCATCCTGTCGGCCACCGCTAATGCTTCATGCAGCTTGAAAACACTCATCATGGGATACCTCACCCCGTTATTGACAAGAAGCGTATCCGACTCCGTGACCAGAGCCACGCCTACCGTTCCCGGCACCCGGCATACAACTTCATTCACTTTCTCAAGAAGAGAGGAGTGGATATCTGCATGTTTCTGCGCCCGGAGACCTCCCCCCGTCCATATCGCGGTCGCCATCATCACTCCCAATATACTCCTCATGCCTTCCCCGGTTTTGTCTGATCCTTAACCTCGGCCTTCTCCACGAGGAATACACTGGCGATAATCATTATGATGGAAAGTATCTGCCACCATGAGAAATGATCCTGCCCCAGCGCGTAGCTTGCAATGGCGGCTACAATCAGAATCCAGTTGGAATAGAGCGCCACAACGGTTGCCGGAAGCGTCTTAAGTCCTATATCCGTGAGAAGATAACTTATGGATGTCGGGAAAATAAGTACGAAAGCCAGCACCAGGAATGGAGCAGAGAAGATATGTGAGTGAAGCACGGGCGCGAACCACTCCCCCGCAATCAGCACGGCGACCACGGCGGCCAGCAGACCTCCGGAGAAGGTATATTTGCTTACGGTGGCATTGCTAAGTCTTTTAAGGAATTTCTTTTCGATGACCAGATAGGCACTGAAGAGGAATGTCGAAGCCAGACAGAACATATTGCCGAGGAAGGGATCTTTCGCCACATCACTCTCCTTCTGAGTCATAACGCAGACCAACGCGCCGCCGATACCAAGGATAATACCTAAAAGGCGCCCGATCGAGAGACGGTCCGTCCGTAGTACGAGACAGATGATATAGACCACCGTAGCCTGCAGTGCTATGAATATCGACGATGAAATCGGGGTGGTATAAGTCAGTCCGATGAGGAGAGTATACATATATCCGAACACTGCAATGATTCCCGTCAGGAGTAGGAGCCCGCGGTCGCGCCAGGTGACCTGCTCGGTCTTGTTGGGTCTTATCCATCCGAGAACCCAGAAGAAGAGCGAGCCGAACCCGAGGCGGAGCACCACGCCCGTGAAGGCATTCATCCATGTCGGAAGAAGATATTTGAGCGCATTCTCATTCAGACCGGAGAAAGTCTTTGCCACGAGCATTGATATATTTCCGATCCTCCGATCATGTTTTCCTTTTTCTACGGTGGCCGCTTCCATTGATGCAGAGGCCGTCGGTTTCGGTTGAGATAAAGTATTCTTTTGATTCATTGCAAATGTATAGTTAGATGAGCTTTCCTCTTACCGCATTGGTAAAGCACGGAATCGGATTTATTATAACTAACGCTCGGGGGAGGCCGTAAGTTTTGATTTATAGAAGAAGCATTTTCGATTTGGTGATGTAAGCCCATGAAATATTCAATATTTTATCCCTCTTTTCAAGCCTCATTTATAAAAAATCTCAGATTTTTTATCTAAATTTGACGAGAAAATAAGCAACTGATATGATCCTTTTCTGCCAAATGATCAACTATTATTCCCATGTCTAATCTACAATGTGATTTATCTACGCTTCTTCAGGAAACCACACCGGTCGATACCCTGACCTATCATCCTGTGGAACGGAGATACCGGAATGTCCAGATTATTCTTACGACAATCCTCTATCTTCTCGTAGCTGCAGCCGCACTCTTCCTTCTTCTACTTGAGAATCCGGTATGGTGTTGTTTTACCGAGGCCGCAATCTTGATCGCCACGACTTTCAATCTTTTCATACTCCTTAAAGCCTGGAAGTACAAAGGTTACGCACTTCGTCAACAAGATATCAGTTGGAGGAGCGGGGTAATATTCCCATCCGTTACCACCATTCCCTACCGCCGGCTGCAACAAGTAAGCGTAAAGCAGAATCCTGTCTCACGACTATTCCATCTTTATTCAGTGGAAGCGGTCAATGGCGCCCAGGCTTACGCATCGCTAACCATACATGGGCTTAACCAAGAGACAGCCTCTCAGATCAATGATTTCCTTCTTTCCAGACTCCGTAATGAACCCGACTGACTTTTCACGTCCGCAGAGGATGAGCCGGGGAGCGTTTATTATAATTATGTGGAAAACACTCAAAAAGCTTTCCACTGTATTCCTTACCATTATTCTTGCGGATTTCTTCAATATAGATGCCGAAAGAGAGATGACCCTGGTGGAATCTATACTACTCTCCTGTGGCATTTGCCTCGTATTGACCGTTATCCTTGCCTCCTTCTCCTATTTCTTCAAGAAATTCTATATCTCCGATGGAAATTTAGTGGTGACTCACGGACTCATCGACCGAGAGAACACCTCCATCCCTCTTGACAAAGTCCATTCCCTTCGGACCCAGAAAGGGATCCTCTACCGTCTCTTTGATATGAGGGGTATCGTATTCGATACGCTTGCCTCCCGGCAGGAGGAAGTGGAACTCATTTTATCCGACGCCGATTGGAAACAGCTTCTCGACATCATAGAAAAAGAAGACCGAAAGCAATATGAAACCTCCTCCTCACATCCTACCGTTACTCCTACAACAGTAGTTCTTCCGACAACACGCCTTCTTCTCGCCGCTCTCTGCCAGAACCATCTCAAAGGTATGGCAGTCTTAGGTTCGCTATTTGCAATAATATTCTCCAATCTCTCCGACCTCCCTGATGCTACAACCCATAGAATGACCCTCTGGCTGGAGAATTTCTTCGGGAGTGTTTCATATACTCTTCCGGGTATTCTCCTGACATTTGCGGCAGGCTATCTGATGATTTTGTTTTTCTTGCTGGGAAGAATCCTTTTCCGTTATGCCGACATGATCATGAGCTACGATCGTCGGCTGATAACATTCACTTATGGACTGTTTTCTCGGAATAGTTCCCGTTTTTTCCATGACAAGATCTGCACTATCTGGATAAAACGTAATTTTCTTGAACGTAAATTCGGTTTCTCCACCATAATGCTGCGTCAGGCCCTATTTGCCTCAGCTGAAAAAGAGGAAGACAGGATAAAGATTTACGGCTCTGATTCTTCTGGATTTTTCCTTGACTGGTGGATCGGAGCAGGCAAGGCATCAACTCCCGACTTTCTCGCGGCTAAATCAGGAAAGGGGGTGCTTATCATCTCCATTCTTCCACCTTTACTCCTCACTATTTTGGCCGTTATCATATTATGTCATTACAATCTCTTCATCTGGCTTATATTTCCCCTCGTATATCTGATAGTCTCGATATTCAAAGGCATATTGAAGATGCGCCACAGTCAGATTCATTTAAAACCGGAATGCATCCTTATAAACTGCGGTTCCTTCGCCTTTATATCCAATTATCTTAAATATGGGAATGTGGAAGTGATCGGGCTCCATCGCTCTCCCCTCTCCCGCTTCACCGGCCGTCTCACCCTAATCATCTCCACCTCCGGCACGACCTTCCGTCTAAGAAGCCTACCCGAAGCCGAAGCCCTTCTGATATATGATGCGATACTGGCCAAAGCCTCCGGCCAATACTTTTAGAGCGATTCATCGCCAAATCCCCCATGTTAATCGCTAATTGAAAAAATAATTGGGGAGAGAGATTAAATTTGCAGCAAAAAGAAGAACTAACGAGTTATAATATGGTTGATTTCACACTCCACATACCGAATCTTTCCCGTTTGAATCCCGTGGCTATCGCTATCCTTCTCATCTCTCTCTTTCTTCCCCACCCAGCGGAAGCTAAAAAAGTAAAATATTCCGACGGCACTGTGATCTATACCCTCGATACCTCCACAAAGACAGCATCGGTGACAGGTGTCGAAAAGGGCTCCTCCTCGCGAAAGGTAAATATACTTGACTTCATACTGAATATGGATGATGGCCGCAGTTATAAGGTGACCTCAATCGGAAAAGAGGCGTTTCTGGGATCATTCCTTGAGAACATCACCCTCCCCTCCACCATAGAAACAATAGGATCCAGGGCTTTCGAGACATGTTCGCTTAAAAAGCTCGAGTTACCGTCCAGCCTCACCACTATAGGCGCATACGCTTTCTGCGACGCTTTTTATTCCAAGACACCCATAGATCTCGTGCTCCCCTCAGGATTGACTACCATCAGGGGGTTCGCTTTCAATGGATGTAGCATCCGAAGCGTCCGTTTCAACAAAAAACTTACCACCTTGGGAGAATATTCTTTTGCTAAAACTGATCTTACAGAAGTGGAAGTACCTGCTACGGTAACCACGTTAGGCAACGGCGTATTCGCCGGATGCGAAAGCCTTGTCACCGCCACCCTAAAAGGGACGCGCTCCGATATCCCTTATCAGTTTTTCGACGGCTGTTCAGCCCTTACCACTGTCAATCTACCGTCCGGGCTGGTAAGTATAGGCACGTGGGCTTTCTCCGAATGTTCTTCCCTTAAAACTATAAGCCTCCCCTCCTCCCTGAAAAGTATCGGAGAATTGGCCTTCTATAAATCCGGTTTAACCTCGATCAATTTCCCCAATGGCCTCCAGACCTTAGGCGACCATGCTTTCTCTTATATCACCACCCTCAGTGAGGTGACTATACCAGCATCTGTCACTACCATCGCGGACTATTGCTTTGAAGGATCATCCTCCATAATGAAAGTGACGGCTTTAAATCCCGTTCCTTGTAAACTGGGCACATGCGGTTTCGACGGAGCAACCTACAGCAATGCTGTGCTGACGGTTCCGGCAGGCTCGGAAGAGGCCTACCGCTACGACCGGGAATGGAGTTGTTTCAAATCGCTTTATGACTTCCAGACCGGCGTCTCCACCATCCGGAGAGAGGCTGTAACATCCTCATGCCGGAAACTAATTACTCCCGACGGAATATTAATCGAAGTCAGAGAGGGCGACACCATTCGCCTCTATGACATGCAAGGTAACACCCGTCCTTACGAATCATTGGAAAGGTAAGGGAGTAACGCCGACATAATTACTAAAGAAGTATTTATAAGCAAGTGTTCAGATTTCAACACTTGCTTATTTTTTTCACTGAAAATAATTAGTAATTTTGTGACAAACAGCAAAAACAGGCGATGAAATTCAGGACCGAATATACCCCCCGACGCGCTTCCTTCACGCTTTCACCGGAAAATCCGGTAGTACTCTTAGGCTCTTGCTTCGCAGCCAACATGGCAGAGGAGATGAAGAAAGGCCTATGGGATGCAAATAATCCCCTGGGCACACTATATAATCCGGAGTCAATCGCTCTGGCACTGGAAACATTCCTCTCGGACGACACGACCCCGGAGACCCATACACGACACCTCGTTCAGGATGATAAAGGTCTCTGGCATTCATTTATGCTCGACTCCTCGGTATCGTCAAAAAACCGTGCGGAATGTCTTGAAAAAGTCCTCAAAGCCGGAATCGAGCTGCATCGGAAGCTAAGCGAGGCCCGCGCCCTTTTCGTAACATTCGGCACTTCGATCTACTATCGCCATATAGAAAGCGGCCTCACAGTCTCCAACTGCCATAAGCTCCCCGCCACCTGCTTTTACCGCAGGAGGCTCACAGTCTGCGAGATAAAGAAGAGGTGGGTCTCGCTTTGCCGAATGTTGCATGAGAAATATCCGGAGCTCGAAATTGTCTTTACAGTCAGTCCCGTGCGACATCTGAAGGATGGTTTCGCTGGTAATGCGCGCTCCAAGGCAGTGTTGCTATTGGCGGTGGAGGAGATATGCGAGACGCTTCCATATTGCAGTTATTTCCCCGCTTATGAAATTCTCAACGACGATCTGCGCGACTATCGGTTTTATGCTTCCGATCTTGTGCATCCGTCGCAGGAAGGGATCGAATATATCTACGATATTTTTAAGCAAACCTATCTTGAACCCGCAGGCCTTGCCCTTCTTAAGGAAGGGGAAAAACTCCTGAAACAGTATAATCACCGACCCCTGATCGCCACTCCAGAGGAAGCAGAGTATTATCTGAAGGAAGCAGAGCATCGAATCCGGGAATTTCTCAAAAAACATCCGGGAATGAACCATGCTTCCCCCGCTCATAAAAAATAAGAAACTCAACTTTTTTGCATATACATTTTCTTTATACAAAAATTAGTATTACCTTTGCAACGGTTTTACGGAATATCAGTCAATTAGCCAACGCTCTTTGATAAATATTCGGAAACCGCGTTAGATTTGAGAATATAAAAGCAAACAAAAACCAATTTAAATTTTAACTCATTTAAAGATGAAAAAAATCTTTATGATGCTCGCAGTCGCTCTTCCCATGTTCTTCATGGCTTCCTGCGGAGACGACAACGATGAGAGCGTTCTTTCACTCGACAAGACTGCGGCCGAACTCAACTATGGCACTACTGTAAAGCTTATCCCCTCCGAGAAGAAGGGTGAATGGGCATCAAACAACGAATTCGTAGCCACCGTTGACAAAGACGGTAATGTAAAGGCCGAGCATGTCGGAAAGGCTACCATCACATACGTTAAGGATGGCGAATCCGCAAGCTGCGTAGTGACCGTTAAACCCACCAACACTTATTTCGATACTTACCAGGACTGGGGTGTATCTGCGTATACCGTGATGCATGGAGTTCCCTCCACCTGGGAAGACATCACTCCTGACGACACAACGGATTTCCTTATGTATGCTGTAAACTCCGATTATGACTATCCCTGGTACGGTTTTGACTTCGAAGACGACAAGCTCGCCGGCTCTACCATCTATTTCACCAAAGAAATCTCCATTGCCGAGAACTACAAAGCCTACATTACTCAGCGTTTCAAGGATGTGACTGAGGACGAGGACGATTTCCTTACATACATCGACGGCGAGACTAAGTCGCAGGCGAATACTGCTGCGGTAGTAGAAGTGAAGACGGTTGATGGTGTGGATATTTACAGCATCACATATATGCCCATTGAGCATACGAAAGCCGCCGGCATCAACACCAATCTCGTGGTTCGTGCAAGGGCATTCCTCAAGGAAGCAAAGACCAAATAAGAACTTCCACTTAAAACAAAAATAGAGACATGAAGAAAGTATTTTATTCATTCGCAGTCGCTGCCTTCGCAATGGGTATGACTGCCTGTGGCGGCAACAAAGCCGAAAGCACTGATTCTGTTGCCGAAGACACAACAGGCACAGTAGAGGTCGTAACCGACACTCAGGTTGCCGTTGTTGCAACCGACTCTGTAGTTGAAGCTGTAGAGACTGTCGAGACCGCTGTTGAGAATGTTGCCGACAAGGCCGCTTCCAAAGTGAAGGAGACTTCCAAAAAAGCTACCGACAAAGCCACTTCAACTGTGAAGGAGACTGTAAACGCCGCTAAGGACGCCGCTAAAGAGAAGGCAAACGAAGTTAAGGAAGAGACCAAGAGCAAAGCCGAACAGCTTATGAAGAAAACTCAGGAGACTGTTGACAAAGGTGTAAGCGATGCCAAGGAGAAAGCTAAGGATAAGCTCAACAAGCTCAGAGAATGATCTTTTTATGATACTATAAGCAAGCAGGCTTCCTTCCGGAAGCCTGCTTTTTTATTACCGGCTGACGCTCTACCACCGCAATATTGCGAATTCCTCTTATTTTGATTATCTTTACAGTCCGAAAATCTATCAATCCATGTTGAAAAGACTACTTACCTGCATTATCATCACGTTCATCCTGCTTAGCTGCGGACAAGGAAATAAAAAAGGAGTATGGCCTCTCCCCAAGCCTGAAATGAAATCGCTCGAAAACGC
>JAIDPP010000179.1 GCA_029062725.1 Muribaculaceae bacterium
CTCCTGAATCTGCAAAGCGATATCCAAGGCACATCTGCGACCCTGGCATTTAGAAATTTTAGTGGATGGAGCCTTAATATATTCTGAATTGTTAAAGCAGTCCGAGGGAATTGAGGAAGATTAGGAAAATAGCCAAAGGACAAAGATATCTGAGCGCAAATCGCAGAGGCTTGAGCATCGGAAAGCGGTAAATACCATTGTCAGTGAACTGGTCGGCAAAGAATTTTTTATCAGCAATCCATCCAACAAAAACGGCGCAGATAAAACCTCCTATCGGAAGACAGATATTTGAGGCCACATAGTCGAAGAGATTGAAAACCGTCATACCTGCAACTTTGAAATCCTTTAGAGGGCCAAAGCTCAATGCGCAGACCAGACCTCCTCCAAGGGCGATGGCAGATGAAAGAAGCGTACTCTTTTTCCTTGTCATCTTCTTCTCGTCCATAAAGAAACTGATTGAGATCTCGCTCATAGAGACTGTGGAGGTAATGGAAGCTATAAAAAGGAGAAGGAAGAAAAGAGTTGACCATATAAGACCTCCAGGCAGCTGCATGAAGATATAAGGAAGAACTTCGAACACAAGAGTGGGTCCGGCTTGTGGAGAAAGTCCGAAAGAGAATACTGCCGGGAAAATAATTATGCCCGCAAGCACTGCCACGGATGAGTCAAGCACTGATGATATAAACGCGGTGCGTCCAAGTCGGGTCTTGTCGCTGAAATAAGAAGCGTAAGTCATCATACACCCCAGGCCGAGGCTCATCGAGAAAAATGCTTGACCGAGCGCCGCCAGAATCACCGAAGAGGAAATCTTAGAGAAATCGGGTTTGAAGAGGAACTTCACTCCCTCGTCAAAACCGGGGAGAAAGAATGAGTTTATGCAGAAAGCTATCAGCAGGATAAAGAGTAAAGGCATCAGGATATTTGACATTCTCTCGATACCTTTAGTCACACCGGCTGAGAGAACGAAGAAATTGCATAGGAGGAACAGGACAGTCCATAGGAGAGGGCGCCATCCTGTAGTGAGGTCGAGAAACTGTCCGTGTCCGATTACCGAGTCGGAGAAATCAAGCTGACCGAAGAGAGAAGAGAGTGTATATTCCAGAGTCCACCCGGCGACCACCGAATAGAAGGATATAATCAGGAAAGAAGCGAAAATACCGATATATCCTGAAAGATGCCATTTACCTTTAGGTGCGAGTTTCAGATAGGCTCCAAATACGTTGCTTCGAGTTCCACGCCCCATACAATATTCAGCACACAGGACCGGGACACCCAGCAAAAAGACGCAGATCATATAGCAAAGCAGGAATGCACCTCCACCGTGCATCCCTGCTTCGTAAGGGAATCGCCAGATATTACCTAAACCGACGGAAGAACCGACCGTGGCCGCAATAGCGCCGAATTTAGTGGCGAATACAGCTCTCTCATTCATGGGGCAGCGTATCTACTCCTCAACGACAAACTGATCCTT
>JAIDPP010000018.1 GCA_029062725.1 Muribaculaceae bacterium
CATCCACTGCATAACGGTTGTTCAAAACGTTCTGCCGCTCGATATTTGATACTGTCAAGTCGTTCATATTACAAAATAAAAAATAATTCCTGAATGCCAGCTATCCACATACTGAAATTGTAAGAGCAATATTCGATCTTGGCGGATCCTAAAAAATTTTATAACCCTAAGCAAGGTATCAGTTTGACATTAGTATTTATCGCCTACACTTAATCCAATTAGTTGTTAACTTTACAGTACTGGTGATTCTCACAAATATCAGGAAAACATTCCCGAAATCTCTTTGGCAAACTCTTTGCGGAGAGTATCGGCGCAGAAATTCTCCTGCCAGTGCTTGAATAATTTCGGACGCAATTCCGGTCCGGATGATAAAATCCTCTCCATCGTATCGCTGAATTGAGTGTAGGTCATATCATCGGGAAGCAAGGGAAGCAGCTCCTGTGGGACAATCTCCGAAATGCCGCCGACGTCAGTGGCCAGATAAGGGATACCGTAGCTGATCGCCTCGCAAAGAGATATGGGTAGTCCCTCGCTGTGGCTTAAAAGTAGTAAAAGGTCAATATGGAGGGTTGCCAGCAGCTCATGCACTTCGCCGTTTGATACCGCGCCTCTTAGCTCTATATGAAGATTATCCGGAGCTGAAGAGGAAATCTCCTGAATCTCCTTCTTTAACAGACCGTCTCCGATGTGAATGTATCTGATTGATAAGTCGGGATGGTGTAGTGCGTATTCAATGAGAAGTTTCAATTGACGGTCAACTCCTTTCTCCGGCGAAAGTCGGGCTATCGAGAGAAGGGTGAGGTCATACGGATCGGACAGCTCCTTTTTATACGGATTGAGCCGTTCGTAGGGTTTCACTGTTCCCAATTTGCGAAGGCTGATAATATCCTTGAATTCCGGGTAACGAGACCTGAGATATTCCACGCCTGCAGTTGAGACGGGATAGCACCCTTTTAGTCTTTTGAAAGTCTCCCTGCGCCAATAGCTGCTCAGGAAATAAATGTTCTCATATAGATCATGGCCATGTGTCCTTGTGATTATGTTTAGATTTTTTCCGAGGATAAGTCCTGCTGTTGTAAAATCAAACCAGAAAGTATAGAATAAAGTTCGGTCTAAGTCCAGATGGTAGGTTTTGATCAGAATATCTAAATTATGGCGGCTTATTCCGACATAAGAAGAATAGGCTATGATACGCCTCAAGTCTTTTAAAGGCATGTGGGCGATATCATAGAACACACCTTTCAAAGTTTTAAATAACCCCGATATTTTGGTTATAAGCGTTGGACGTATTATGAGGAGATCTGAAATTTCAACGTTTGGCGGGTATGTGAAGGAGTATTGGGTAGGGCACACCTCAATCTTGGGTGCGATAATGACCCTTTCAAAATACTTTGCTAAATATTTGATTTCCGGATAAAGAAAACTTACTTCGGTGACACCCCCAAAAGGGAACGACTCAGGGATTAAAACCAATGTTTTCATGTCCAAAGGAGATAGGCAGCTCTTCCTCCAAGCCGCGTATAGTTATATATGAAAGAGAGTAGTTTCTTTCGCCATTTAGGAAGATTACTCTCACTGATAGTCTTATGTAGTAATGTCTCGCCAAATTCAGGATAACCTTCCGCATGATATAAAGCAGCGAGATTTATCCGACGGTATGTTATCATTTCAAGGATTTTTCGCGACATGACGTGTGAGTTTGATAGGACATAGTGTTCCATACAATCGAGTGCTTTTTCCCATTCTCCGACCTTTGAATAGTAATTTGTTCCGGTAATGGAATTGACCTGAGGGTAGATATGGACGAGCACCCTGAATATTCCTTTGATGGTCGGTTCGTTGAGCAGTATCCTAAGTCCCAGTTCCAAGTCATCCCAACAAAGAAGAGAATCGTTCCATGCGCCTATCCTTTTGATGAAGGCGGTCCTTATGGCGTAGGCCTGAGTGGATAGTACAGCATTATAGACCTGACGGCGGATAAGATCGAAACGGGCGAAACGTTTCGGAATCACCTCCTCTTTATCATTGACTATCGCCGTGCGCCAATAGACCACGTCGAGTTTTTTATTACGGTCGAACGTTTCCATCACCGTCACAGCCAGTTCCGGAAGCATCACATCGTCGGAATCAAAGAAAAGCATATAATCTGTATCCACTTCCAATAATCCTCGGTTGCGTGCGGCAGCCGCGCCGGGTCTGCTTTCACTGACAATCTTCACCGTGAAATCATCCGATTCCTTAACCTCTTTCCATTTTTCAACAGCCGCGACGGTTCCGTCGGTCGAGTTGTTGTCAACGACAATCAGACGTATCGGGCGATACGTCTGATTATATATGCTGTCGAGGCAGCGGACGATAAGCCGCTCCCTGTCCTTGACGGGCACAACTATGGAAAGTGGACGGTAAATCATAACCTGATTATTTCTTTCTTCTTCTTACGGATTTGGCAGCGTTAGCATTGCCGTTGGAGCTTGAAGATGAGGAAGATGAAAGTTTCGGTTTCTTTGTCTTCGTTGTCTTTTTGGTTTTGGTTGTGGAGCTTCGGCGCGAGCGGACGGTCTTTTTTTCCGCGTTGTCATCTCCGTCGGCCACCATCGTGCGCCCCGGGATTGTGTCGCCGGCCGCGATGGCCCTTGCTATCTCCTCCTCGCGCTCTTTCTGCGCCAGATATTCCTCACGGGTCGGCACATAAAGATTCTTCCCATAGTTTCTCAGGCGGTTGTCGATGCTGTCCTGAGCATGTTTGAGAAGGTCCTCGTCAGGATAGAGCTGCGCCATCGAGAGGTTGCGGAGATTGCGGGTCTTGTAGATCTCGCCGTCATACATCCCGAGGGTGAAATAGTCGTCAAGCGAATACTGCTCGAGGTTGTTGTCGTCCGACAGGAAGACATATTCCTGCGCCAGCCAGGGCCGAAGAGCATCAAACTTCACCCAGAACATCGGGAAGCGGGCGGTGCCTCCGTAATCCGCATAGCGGGTGAGAACGGGGCAGATAGCCTCCACCTTTGTCTTCATCCGGTTTGAACGGCGGTCGAACTCCCATTTCTCGAGGATATAATAGTTCTGCACCTGAGTGTTGGGGACGTCAGCCTCCTCGATGATATATTTCGGGTTCTTAGCCGAACCGTTACCCTCCTGGAAATATATGTCGAAACGCTCCAGCATCTCGCCGACATTGATCTTATACTGGTCGGTGAAGACCTCGCGTCCGTCAAGATACTCGTATGCCGGAATCTTTCCATCGACAACAAGACCGAACATAAGGCGGAAAAGGTTCTGCTTACCGTCGATCACATCCTCCGGATAATAGAGGGGGGTGTTCTCCGGCTTTGTAAGGTCGAGCTGACGGTAGATATCCCGTTTATACTGGATATCCGCTTCATGAGTCTTGGAGTCGGTATAGAAATCCTGCATACGGTCGGTGACGCCGCCTTTCTGTTCCTCCTTTTTCTCCTTATCGGAGCGACGGCGGACCACACCTCCGTTCTCCACCTGTGCCACCGCCGCGATTCCGGCGGCCGCGAGTATCGAGAATGTGAGTATTTTACGATATATATTCATGTCGGTTGATTTTCTTATGGTGGTATGCGGAGAGGCTTATCAGTTAAGCGCCACCTCCATTGGAGAAATGTCACGTGTTATGCCGTCGGGACCTTTGGCCTTGACATTGGAAATAAAGAATGACTTGCCGGGTTTGAGGCGTTTGAACTGCTCCTTCTGTCGGTCGGAGAAACGAGAGCCGTTAGAAACTTCCGGCATAGCGTTACCCATCTGATCGTAGAACACCGTTGAGAACGACACCACGGAATATGTCACGTTCAGGATATCGTCATCGATGGCGGCTCCAACTCCATCGGCACCCAGAAGAGCGGCTTTGGATATGCGCTTGGGAGCGCCCTTGTAATGCACGGCGTTTCCAGATCCATCTTTCATTGAGATATAGGGGGAAGGGTCGGGGAGCTTGCGCACGCGGAATGTCATAGCACCTACCGATTGCGTGCGACCGTCAAGTTGCGCTGACACCGAGATTGTGGCTTCCGAACCGACCTGGGTCACGCGGGCTACCCAATGGTCGCCGCTGCGTGTCAGGGAGCCTCCGGAGATGGTGGCCTGCACGGCATTCATCGGCACTCCCGGCACCGATATTGAAATCGGGTTGTCGATACCTGCGTAAAGCACGTTCATCATCGTCGGAGAGATCGTAGCCATAGGCTCTATCACCGTATAGGATGACTTGAAGGGGTGTTTCTGCACCGAGCCGTCGGAGAGAGGAAGCTCTATGTAGCCGGAGAAGTCGTGAGTTCCGGGCGCCCCGGGAACAAACTCGTATAGACCCTTCGGATTCGAGATGCGGCTGCCGTTGACATATATGGCGGGACGCTGGGTGGTATCGACGGCCGCGAGAACAATCTGAGCCGAATACTTGCCGCCGCGGATAATGGTCTTTGATTCCGGAATCACGTAGGCCCCGAACTCATTCATGTGCACGTCGTCCATATCGACATTCATAATAAGGTTGGCGAGTGCCTCCGATTCGGCTTGATGTATGTCGTTCTGGATCTTGGTAAGCATGGTGACGGCCGCTACCGAAGGCATATTCTCGAACATCTTCTGCTCCCAGGAAGAGGGTCCTCCCGCTTTCTTCTCGATAGTGGTCGAGAGCATTTCGGTCACAGCTTTCTTCTTCGCCGGGTCAGGAATCATTTCGACCACGTATGACCGGTATGTATCGATCGCCTCGCGGAGTTTACGTCCCCTCTGCGTGTTTGGGTTGAGCATCGTCACGGAAGAGGCCTCGAGATCATCGAGATTCTGGATATTGTCATATCTCGCCCCCTTGCCGTCGGCAGCCACTGCGATCGCCGTCTTCAGCTCCACGATGGAATTATAGAGCGTCAGCGACCTTTTCCGAAGGGAATCCCCCTTTGCATACCATCGGCCCGCTTTCTCGGGACTCTCCTGCATCAGGCTCTCGAGATAGCGGAACTGCGCGGCGTTGCGCTCGGCTATGTTGCGGTTGGTGCGGCTGATACTGTCATGAACCTGACTGAATCCGTTGAGCACATCGCTCGACACATTCAGTGCAAGCATCGCCGTCAGGACGATATACATAAGGT